>JASLMQ010000411.1 GCA_030746455.1 Candidatus Latescibacterota bacterium | reverse complement strand
CGGCGGCGAACAGCGCGGCCTCCTCTCCGCCCGTGCCCGCCCGGATTTCCACAACGGTGTTCTTGCTGTCGTTGGGATCCTTGGGAATCAGCAGGAGCTTGAGCTCCGCCTCGAGCTCCTCCTTCCGTGCGCCGAGCTCCTCTTGCTCGAGGCGTGCCATCTCGGTGAGCTCATCATCGTCGGACGTCTCGAGGATCTCATCGGCCTCCTCCAGGTCCCGGACGACGTCACGGTAGGTACGATAGGCAGAGACGGTTTCCTCCAACCCGTGGAGCTCGCGCGTCAGCTTCTGAAAGTGCTCGGGATTGGAGGCCACCTCCGGGCGGGCCATCTCGGAGGTGATCTCTTCGTAGCGCGTTTCGACCTCTTGGAGCCGTTCCAGCATGTCGCATTCCTCTGTGACCGGGGGTTCTGAAGGAAAACAAAAAGGGTGAAACAGCCCCGCCCCATCCCCAAAGGAGATCAAGACGGCCCCGTCTCACCCCGTCCTGCGATATCGCGTGGCTAGCTTTCCGGCGTTTCCGTCGCCTGAGGAGATTCCGAACCCGGCTCCGTCGCTTCGGGCGACGCCGATGGCGTCTCGGCCGTTGCGCCCTGACCTGCGGCATCCTGTGGCCGGGTCCCGTAGCGCTGGTGGTAGCGCTCCACCATACCGGCTGTGTCAACCAGCCGCTGCTTGCCCGTATAGAAGGGGTGACAGGCGGAGCAGATCTCCACGTGGAGATCCGCTACGGTGGTCCGGGTCGTCAGCGTGTTCCCGCAGGCACAGCTGATCGTGGTTTCGACATATTCGGGATGAACGTCGGCTTTCATCTCAAAACCCTCACGAAGGAAGCACGGACGAAGACACCATCCGGCTCATTGAGCAGGCGCTGCGATCTGGTTCAGAACAAACAATATACACAAAGGAGGGTTTTGACGCAAGATTCTGTGTCCGGATTGTGATCGCACCCGGCCGGAGCAACCAGGGAAGGCGGAGATCCCGGGTGGGACAGGGGTGGATCAGCGGTGTGGCTACTAGACCGGGGCGCTCATCGAGTTGAGAAACATCTCGTTGGTCTTGGTGCCCGACATCTGTTCCTTGAGAAACTCCATGCCCTCCAGGGGGGGCATCTGATTCAGGACCTTGCGGAGGACCCAGACGCGATTGATCTCCTTCTCATCCATCAGGAGTTCCTCCTTGCGGGTACTGGATTGGGTCACGTCGATGGCCGGGAATACGCGGCGGTTGCTGAGCCTGCGGTCCAGCTTGAGTTCCATGTTCCCCGTGCCCTTGAACTCCTCGAAGATGACCTCGTCCATCCTGCTGCCGGTTTCCACCAGTGCAGTGGCGATCACCGTAAGGCTGCCGCCCTCCTCGATGTGACGTGCGGCGCCGAAGAAACGTTTGGGCCACTGCATCGCGCTGGAGTCCAGACCCCCCGTGAGGATCCTGCCACTGTGCGGCACCACATTGTTGTAGGCCCTGGCGAGGCGGGTGATGCTGTCCAGTAGAATCACCACGTCCTGCTGGTGCTCGACCAGCCGCTTGGCCTTCTCGATGACCATGTCGGCCACCTGGACGTGTCGAGTGGGCGGCTCGTCGAAGGTCGAGCTGATGACCTCCCCGTTCACCGAACGGAGCATGTCGGTGACCTCCTCCGGCCGCTCGTCGATCAGGAGTACGATCAGCACGATCTCAGGATGGCTATGCGTTATGGCGTTGGCGATCTTCTGAAGCAGCATGGTCTTCCCCGTGAATGGCGGGGCGACGATCATGCCGCGCTGGCCCTTACCGATCGGGGTGAGAAGATTCATGATCCGCGTGGAGAAGTCCTTCGCATCAAATTCCAGGTTCACGCGTTGGCGCGGGTGGAGGGGCGTGAGGTTGTCGAAGAGGGTCTTCTGCTTGGCCTGTTCGGGATCCTCGAAATTGACCGCCTCGACCCGGATGAGGGCGAAGTACTTTTCGTCGTTCTTGGGTGGCCGGATCTGGCCGGATATGGTATCTCCGGTTCGGAGGTTGAAGCGCTTGATCTGGGAGTGAGACACGTAGATGTCGTCCGGTCCCGGCAGATAGTTGTAGTTCGGCGAACGGAGGAAACCGAACCCGTCCTCCAGGATCTCCAGAACCCCCTGAGCGAAGATCAGGCCGCTTTTCTCGGTCTGGGCCTGGATCACGGCAAAGATGAGCTCCTGCTTCCTGAGGCTGCTGTAGCCCTGTATCTCGAGGGACTGTGCCAGCTTGCTGAGCTCAGGAATGGTCATCTTCTGCAGCTCGAGGATGTCCGTCTTGGCGGTTTCTGAAGCCGTCTGTGTGGCCATTTCGGTGTCCGTTTCTTGTGAGGAGCCCTTGGAGATGAACCGGGCGTTGGGTGGTGTGAGGGGAGTGCAGAGCGTGGTCCAGGAGTCCCCGCGGGAAGACGGGTCCCACATCCAGGGGCGTCAGGCGATGCGATGCTCAGAGGAGATCGGCGCTACCCAGCGAAGGCCCAGCCTAAGAGAGGGAAGTACTCGATGCGTACATGCAAACGGGCGGTGGTCAAGAAGAGGTGTACGGAAGGCCTTTCTACAAAAGAAGTTAAGCCAACCCTACTCCCTTGTCAAGCCTTATTTCCGTCTGCCACTGCATCCGATCCGGTGCCCGGGGAGTGGCGGATCCATCAGGGTCCGACGCCCTTCAGTCCACGCGTTCCAGGATCTCGCGCCGAACCCGTTCTTGCTGCTCGGGGTCCTCTATCTTGTGTCCCTCGCGGGTGACGTAGAATGAGTCCACGGCCTTGTCGGCCTGTGTGCTAATACGTGCCGCGTAGATGTTCAGGCCCAGATCGGACAGCGCCCGCGTGATCTGGTACAGCAGCCCGACCGCATCCTGCGCGAAGACATCGATCACGGTGTACCGTTCCGAGACGCCGTTTTCGAAGTGCACCTCGCCCGGGATTCCGATGGTGGGACGCCGTCGCCGAGCCCAGCGTCGGCTGTGACGGGCGAAGAACTCGTCAACCGAGATCGCTTCCTGGAACACCTGGGTCAGGCGGTCCTCGATGCGGTCGCACCGGTCCTGGGCAATGTCGGGCGACCCATCCAGGTCGGTCACCTGGAAGGTATCGATTACAACACCGTCGGTGCGCGTGTAGGCCTGTGCGCCGAAGATGTTGACGTCGGCCGTGGCCAGGACACCGCATATCTCTGAGAGCCTGTAGGGCTTGTCGCGGGTGCAGATGGTCACCTCGGAGAACATCCGGGTCCGAGAGACCCCCAGGGCCACAGGCGCGTGAGCCAGTCGCTCGACGAGGCTCAGATGGGTCGCCACATCCTCGGGGTCGGTCATCTCCGCATATCGGGCCGGCAGGTTGCCCAGGTGCTCCTCCAGTGCGTGACGAGCCACTCTGCCCTCGAGGACGTCAACGATCTGCTGGTTGGTTTCGTTCCGGCGGTCCTCCCCTGGAAGGTCGCCCGTGGCGAGAATGCTGAAGCTCTTGTCGTAGAGCTCTCTGAGGAGATGGGCCTTCCAGGCGTTCCAGGCGGTTGGTGTAAGGGCTGTGAGATCGGCATAGGTCATCAGGTAGAGCATGCGGAGCACATCCGGATGGCTGAACCGGCCCGCGAATTCCCTGAGCATGGCCCTGTCATCGAGGTCCCTGCGCTGCGATACGTGGGACATGATCAGATGATTCCGAACGAGGAACTGAACGGCCTCCCCCTGATTCTCCGGCAGACCGAGCCTACGGAGCACGTCCTTCGCCATGCGGGCACCCACCAGGGTGTGGTCACCGGCCCGGTCGGCCTTGCCCATATCGTGCAGGAGTACCGCGAGGTAGAGCAAGCGCCTTCGGGGCACCTGGTTGAGGACCTCGGCGAGGTGGGCGGAACCCGGACGGCTGCCCTCCCCGGTTCGCAAACGCTCCAGGTTGCCGATGGCGATCAGCGTGTGCTCATCCGCCGTGTAAATATGGTAGCGGCTGTACTGGACCAGGCAGTCTATGCCGTCAAACTCGGGGATGTATGCGCCCAGAACGCCCAGTCGGTGCATCGTGTGCAGGGCGACGGCCACACCCTCGCGGCCGTCGAGGATCTCGAGGAAGATCCGGGCAGCCCTCGGCGAAGTGAGGAACGCTTCGTCTATCAGATGAACGTTGTCCTGGATGGCGCTTCGGGCGGCCTCACTGAGCGGAACGCCGATCTGTTGCGCATCCAGGAACAGGCTGAGGAGCCTGTGGGGATCATCGATGAAGAAGGTCTTGCGCCTTCGCGGCAGCCCAAGGCGTCCGCCACGCAATACGGCACCATCGCCCAAGGTCTGCCGGCCCCCTGATGCGGTGCCTCGGCCGGTCGGGGAAGCGGCGGTGTGGAGCTGTTCGCACACGAGGTCGGTGAGGTGCTTCACGTCGCGGGCGTGGCGGTAGTAGTCCCGCATGAACCGCTCAACGGCCATCTCGGCCTCACCGTCTCTGTACCCGAGACCGACGGCCACCGCGGGCTGAAGGTCATGCTCAAGGACGTCGTTCGCCCTGCCGGCGGAGAAGTGGAGCTCGTTACGGATGCGCCAAAGGAAGTCCTGGGCACGCACGTAGCGGTGGTAGTTCCTGCGGTTCAGCAGCCGGTCGTCCAGCAAGCCTTCGGGGTGGGGCAGGCCCCGGAGGGCCCGGAGAAGCCAGCCCACCGTATGGAGGTCCCGCAGCCCGCCTGTGCTCTCCTTTACGTTGGGTTCGAGGATCTGGACCGACAGGCCGGCCCGCGCCTGTCTCAGCCGTCGCTCCTCGATCTTGCTCGCGACAAAGCCCTCGGATGTCTCTCCGAAGAACCGCTGGGCCAGGGCTTCGTCCAACTGCTGTGCCAACGCGCGGTTGCCGACGATGACCCGCGACTCCAGCATCGAGGTCAGCGAGTCCGTGTCGTCCCGTGCGGCCTGCAGGCAGTCGGAGACGGTGCGAGTGCTATAGCCGACGTCCAGGCCCAGGTCCCATAGGGAACGCAAAACAAACCGGGCAACCGGGTGAGGATCGCCCGCCTCTGGAAGGAGGAACATGAGGTCAATGTCGGACTTCGGGTTGAGCGCGCATCGCCCGTATCCCCCGAGGGCTAGAACCGTACACTCCGGCGCCGGGGCGGATTGGGCATCGGTCAGGGCCTCTTCGTAGAGGAGAGCCACAAGCCGGTCGGCGCGCTGGGTGAGCGCGGCAACGACCTCGGAGCCGGATGCACCGGCCCGGTGCCGCGTGAGGATCTCATCCCACGTGGCCTGCAGGTGGTTGCCCAGGCAAGCCGTTCTTCTTGCGCCGCGCTGCTCGGGCGAGGGCTCGGAGCGGATTTCCACGAGTTGGTCTTGGATATCGGGTGTCAAGGCGATGGTTCGCCCCAGGGGGCGTGAAGCAATCGGAGGGTCTGGCGGCCGTGTTGCCGCAGATGTGCGCGGGGGAGGCCCGTAGGGAAGGCGAATCAGGGTTCCACGGGCAGGCCCTTGGGCACCACGACGACGCCGTTGGGGGTCAGGGTGAACAGCCTCTGGTCTCGCTCGTGGTCCAGGCCGATGCGGCATCCCGAAGGGATGGTGACATCCTTGTCGATGATGGCCCGGTGGACCGTGGCCCCGCTGCCGACCACGACCCCCTCCATCAGGATGGATTCGGACACCCGGGCGCCCGATTCCACCCTGGCCCCATAGGAAAGGACGCAGCGATCCACCTGGGCGTCGGTGACCACGCAGCCGCCCGAGATGACGGCGTTGGCGGTTGCAGGCCTGTCGGACATGCCGCCGCCGAGCTCGATGCGTGTTGGCGGATAGGGTTCCTGGTAGGTTCGGATGGGCCAGTCGGTATCATACAGGCCGAACTCCGGCGTATCCGACACGAGGTCCATGTTGGCTTCCCAGTAGGTGTCCAGCAGGCCGATGTCGCGCCAGTAAACCGCGCTGTTGCGGTTCCCGTGCTTGAAGTTGTAGGCGAAGACCCGGCCCCTCTCCACCAGGTCGGGGATGATATTCCGGCCGAAGTCGTGGGCCGACTCTCGCCTGGCGTCCTCAGACACGGTACGGACGAGCACATCGGTGTTGAAGACGTAGACCCCCATCGATGCAAGCGCGTGGTGTGGATCGCCTGGGACAGGGCGTGGGTGTTCGGGCTTCTCCTCGAAGCCGACGATGCGCCCGTCGGCGTCCACCTCCATCACGCCCAATTGGTTCGCCCTTTCCAGGGGCACCTCCACACAGGCCACGGTCAGGTCCGCGCCGGTCTCCGCGTGGGATAGGAGCATGCCGCTGTAGTCCATCTTGTAGACGTGGTCGCCAGATAGAATGAGCACGCGGTCCGGCCGCTCCTGCTCAAGGGTGTATATGTTCTGGAAGATGGCGTCGGAGGTGCCCCGGTACCACAAATCGGCTAGCCTCTGTTGCGGCGGGATGGTGTAGATGTACTCCTCGAGTTCGTTGCTCAGGATCGACCAGCCAAGACGCAGGTGCAGATCCAGAGAGCTGGACTTGTACTGGGTGAGTACGTAGATCCGCCGGAGGTTGGAGTTCAGGCAGTTCGAGAGGGTGAAATCGATGATTCGGTAGAGTCCGCCGAATGGGACGGCGGGCTTGGCACGGTCACGGGTCAGGGGATGCAGGCGTTCTCCCTGGCCGCCGGCGAGGATCAGGGTGAGCGTGTTCTTGAGTAGAGAGATGGTGCCGGATTCGGGCATGGCGAGTTCGCTGGACGAACGTGAGTGAGGAAGACAGGCCAGTTGCTACAGGTTTCGGACGCCGGCTCTGCTAGGACTCGGCCTCCCGACGTTCGAGGACCTCACGGATCGTGTCCTTCAACTCGGTCAGGTCCGATGACTTGACGACATAGGCATCGGCGGCCCAGGTCATGAAGTTGTCCTTGTAGTTGGTGTAGGCCGTATTCAGGATCACGGGGAGTCGGTTGTTCTTCCCAAGGATATGTCCGAGGGCTTCGATGCCGTCCATTCCCGGCATACGGATGTCCAGGACGAGCAGGTCGGGCGGCGCCTCCTCCACTCGCTCGATGGCCTGTCGTGCATCGTGGACGACTTCCACGCGGTAGCCCTCATCGGAGAGCTCCTGCTCATAGAGCAGGGCCAGGTTCTTGTCGTCATCAGCAATCAACAGGGTTTTCATCGTAGAGTCCTTCCTGGTAGGAGATTTTGGACGGAAGGTAGATGCGGACCGTCGTGCCCTGATCCGGTGCGCCCTGGATGACCAGGATCCCGGCGTGATCGTCGACGATCTTCTTGCAGATCGCCAATCCCAGGCCCGTTCCGTAGGTCTTGGTGCTGAAGAAGGGGTTGAAGACCTGTTCCTGCGCCTCTTGGGGTATGCCTTCGCCGGTATCCGCCACTTCGAGCAACACCCACTCGGTCTCGGGAGCAGGGAGCGGTACGGGTTCAGCGGCGGCTTCGTCCCCGACGGCCTCAGGTGGCTTTGCTGGAGACGCGCTCAGGTAGAGCCGGCCCCCTTCTGGCATGGCCTGAACGGCATTCTGCAGGATGTTGATAAGCACCTGCTTGATCTGAGCGGCGTCCACATTGAGTGTAGGCATCCCCGGGTCAATGTACTCCTCGTATGCGATGCCCTTCGACTCGAGGTCATCCGCGACGAGTACATGCACTTCCCGGATCAGGAGGTACAGATCCGTGTGTGTGAACTCGGGGAGACTGGGCCGGGTGAAGCTGAGCGTATCGGCGAGAAGCTTCTCAAGGCGCTCGGTTTCCTCTAGTATGACGGTGGCCGCGGTCTTCACACGGTCGGGTTCCGGCTTCTTCAGGATGGACCGGGCGAACCCCCCGATGGTGGTCATGGGGTTCCGGATCTCGTGAGCCATTCTGGCCGACATTTCACCGATTACGGCCAGACGCTCGGCCAAGACCAGCTCCTCCTGGGCCTGTTCGAGCTGGAGGATCTTGTCCTCCAGTTGATGGTAGAGCTCGGCATTCTCGATAGCGAGTGCGGCATGTCCGGCGAACGCGGTGAGCAGATCGACGCTGTCCTGCTTGATGGGGGTCCCGCTGTAAAGGTTGTCGGCTACGATGACACCCAGGGCCTCGCCCTTTGCCGTTAGGGGAACGGCAACGAAATGGTGGGTCCCAAGGGCGGACCAGAGCGCGGGACTCACGACTAGGCTGTCCTCCTCCGACACGATGAGAGTGCGGCGCTCCCGCACGACATTGGCCAGGACGTCCTCTTCCTCGTCCAGGCGGATCCGAACCTGCCTGGCGGCCCGGGATAGGGGGGATTCTGCCGGGTTCTCCTGTCGGTCGTAGTCGTCCAGGATCTCCTCGACGGTAAGGTCCCTCTGGGCGAGCTCGCCCCAGATCTGACCTGCCTCCTCGTGGCTGGAAGGGCCGACGCCCATCCGTCCCTCGATCATGCCCCGAGTGCGGTCGACTCGAAACAGGATGGCCCGGTTGAAGCCGAGGGCGGTTCCGGCGGTCACGCCGGTCAGGACCGCGTAGAGCAGACGATCCAGGTCCAGGATGCCCTGCATGGTCTGCCCGATCTGGCGGAGCAGAGAGGACTGGTAGGCCTTCTCGATGGATTCGGTGATGTCCTCGATGGCATAGACGACCAACGGGGTGCCGCCCACCCCCTCCACGCGGCTGAGAAGGAGGTTGACAATGCGGTCTCGCCTGTACTCGAGCCTGCCCTGGACCCTTTCAATCAGCAGGGGCTTTCCGGTCTCGAATACCTCCTCGATGTCCTGCCGAACTTGCTCTGTGCCCGCCAGGGAGGCCGGTACGGTCTCCAGGATAGGTCGCCCGAGCAGCTCGTCCGCGGAGACCCCGTGACGCTCGCAGTAGTCGTGGTTCGCGAAGGCCACGACGAGGTCTTCATCCATAAGCAGGACCGGCAGGGGGATGGTCTGCAGGATCTGCTCGTTGAACTCCTTGAGGTGGAGGGTCTCCTGGAAGAGCCGCGCGTTGTGGATGATCCAGGCGATCTGATCGGCCAGGATCTGAAGCGCGCCGAGGTCGCTGTCGTCGAAGACACCTGGCTCCATACTCTGGACGTCGAGGGCGCCGATGACCCTTCCCGACATTCTGATGGGCACGCACAGCTCCGCGCCGGTGCTGGCCTCCTCGGGACAGGCCAGGATCCTCCGGGGATCCTGGGCCACGTCGTTCGCGAGGGCCGCCTCGCCGGTTGCCACGACGCTCCCCACGATGCCCTCTCCGATCCCCTGGCGATAGCCCTCGTCGAGGTAGACCTCGTACATCCCGGCTCTCGCGTGCAGGACCATCTGATCCGTGCCCTCCTCGATCAGGAACAGGGAGGTGTGGTAGTACGAGAACTGCTCCTGGACGGCATGGACCACGCGCCGGAAGATTTCGTTAGGTTCGAGGGTGGCCAGAGCGATGCGGGCGACGTCGGTGATTGTGGCGAGATGGGCGGATCGCTTCTGCTCGACCTCGAGGAGTCGGGCGATCTCGCTGTTGCTCTGCCTCAGGGCGTTCTCGGCCTCCACGCGCTTGCTGATGTCGGTAACTACGGCGAAGCTGCCGACGTAATGGCTCTCATCGTCGTGAAGGGGAGCACCTGAAACCCGTACCGGTACCTCGTGGCCATCCTTGTGTGCTACGTGGAGCTCGTAGGAAGACGACTCTCCGGAGCGCCGTTTCTCCAGCTGATCCTTCAGGATTTCCTGGCTTTGAGCGGTGTAGATGGTGAAGACGTGCCTGCCGATCACCTCGGCCCTCTCGAAGCCCGTGATCTCCTCCATCCTCTGGTTGAACCGGATGATGGCCTCAGTGGTATCTACGGCGGTGAATCCCTCGTTCATCGTCTCCAGCAGGGTCTGCAGGCGTTCCTGGGTGGCCCTGAGGGCCCGGGAACGCTCGCCCTCCTGGCGCTGGAGATCCCTGTACCTGTTTTGGTGACAGAGATCAGCGACGCGTACCAGGACCTCATCGAGCCAACGCCCGGCGCAGAGGTGAAGCGAATCGTGCTCCGGGCCATCTGGGTACGCTTCTGCCAGGAGTTGCTGGAGGCTGTACTTCAGGGCGAGGGTAAGACGGCAAGCGACATCGGGGCGGAACGCGTCGGTTCCCTGGCTCCCGATGTAGGCCTCAAGCGGAGAGAAGTCTTCGGGGTCGGCGGCCTG
>JASLMQ010000410.1 GCA_030746455.1 Candidatus Latescibacterota bacterium | reverse complement strand
GGGCTCAGAACGTGCCGGGCCACGGCAACAAGCGCGCGCCGGGCCTGATGTGCTTCGGCATCCAGAGGAAGAAGGACCTGCCCGCCTCTCCCGACGGTCGTAGACAGGGCGATCTCACCGCCAACAGCTTCTCGCCGGCCGTGGGTATGGACCGCAGCGGCCCCACGGCAGTCCTCAAGTCCGTCGGCAAGGTGGACCTGAGCAAGGCCTCGCACGGATCGGTCCTCGACCTGGCACTGCACAGCTCCTTCGTTGCGGGAGAGGAGGCCTTCGGGAAGTTCGTTGCGCTGCTGGAATCCTTTCTCACCATGCGTTGCACGGCGACACTCCAGCCAAACATCATCGATCGCGAAACGCTTCTGCGGGCCCGCGAGAATCCCACCTCACCCGAGTTCAGAACGCTCATCGTACGCGTGTGGGGCTTCTCCGCGGTGTTCGTCGAGCTGCCCGAGGCCCTTCAGGATCACGTGTTGTCGAGAACCGAGCACGGGATGGCGTAGGCAGGAGTCCGTTGCGGGGCTCGAGCCCTGATTGGATACGTGAGCAGCATTCAGCGATCAGCAATCAGCTAACAGGTGGACCAGATCAATAGATGCGCCCGAAAGTGACTCCTGTGAAGGCGCGCAATGGCGCGCAACGCGCCGGTTGTGCTGACGGCTGAAAGCTGACCGCTGATAGCTCTATCGGGCCTCTGCCAAAATCCGCTACGTTGGATCTGTTTACTACCTTGACCAAGCCCCCCAGCCACCGTAATCGGAGGTGACAATGAGGAACGGCTTCTTCAAAGGCCACGGACTGGGAAACGACTACATCGTGATAGACCCGCCTGAGCTCGACTTCCGCCTCACCCCGGCGAACATCCGCGCCATCTGCGATCGCAACTGGGGCATTGGCAGCGACGGCATCCTCACGCTCGAGTCCTCGAAGAGCGAAGACTTCGGTCTCCGCATCTACAACCCGGATGGCAGCGAGGCCGAGAAGTCGGGCAACGGGTTGCGCATCTTCGCGCGATACCTTCACGCCACCCGCAAGATCCGTCGCAAGAACTTCTCCGTCGAGACCAAGGGGGGCACGGTGCAGGTCGAGCTCCATGTCGACCGTCACGGCGATGCGTCGTCCGCCACCGTGGAGATGGGCCAGGCCACGTTCCGTCCGCGCGCCCTCCCCTGCTCGCTCAAGGTGGACGAGCTGATCGAGCGGCCGATCCACGTGGGTGGCGAGAGCCTCCGTTTCACGGGCGTGAGCGTGGGAAATCCCCACTGCGTGATCTTCAGACCCAAGGGCAAGACCTGGACCCGTGAAGAGCTGCTTGCCCTTGGCCCCCAGCTCGAGACCCACCGCATCTTCCCCAGGCGGACAAACGTTCAGCTCGCCATCCCCACCGGGCCGCGTGAGATCTTCATCCTCATCTGGGAGCGCGGGGCCGGAGAGACACAGGCCTCCGGATCTTCATCCTGTGCGGCGGCAGCCGCCGCGGTTCGGCTCGGCCACGTCAAGACCCCCGTGACGGTGAAGGCCCCCGGCGGCACCCTGCACATCGATGTCGACAGCAGCTACGATCTCACGATGAAGGGCCCCGTGGCCGAAGTCGCCCGGGGCACGCTCAGCCCCTCCTTCGTGCGAACACTGAAGCGAAGGACGCGGTCCTGAGATGCCAGAAGCCGAAACGATCGAGGACCGGCTGCGCGAGACGTGGAACCGCAAGCTCTACGCCTGGTGGAACCACTACAACGATGAGTACGCCGGGGGCGCCCTGAGAACTCCCGTGATTGGAATCGGTGGCGCGCTGTCCACCCTGGGCCACTGGGACGGAACACGGCGTACGCTGACCATCTCCGAGGCCCATATCCGGAGGGATCCGTGGCTCGCCGTGATGGACACGCTCCGTCACGAGATGGCGCATCAGTACGTCCAGGAGGTGCTGGGCAACGAGGACGACCGGCCGCACGGCCCTGCGTTTCGCGAGGCGTGCCACACACTCCGGTGCGTTCCCCGCCCGAGGGCAGCTCTGGACGACCTCCACACCGATGGGGGCGCCGAAACCGAAGAGGCACGGATCTTCCGCGTGTTGAGGAAGGTGCTGTCTCTCGCCGACAGCCCGAACGAGAACGAGGCCCAGGTCGCCGTTCAGAAGGCCCGCCACCTGTTGATGAAGTACAATGTCGACCTGGTCGAGCTGGACGCGGAGCGCCGGTTCGAGGTCCGGTGTCTCGGAGACGTCAAGGGCAGGCACCCCTCGTACGAGCTCTGGCTGGCCTCCATCCTGAGCGGCTTCTTCTTCGTGGAGGTTATCTGGGCGAACAGCTATGATGCACGGAGGGACCAGAAGGGCACCGTCCTGCAGATCCACGGCACCCGGGCCAATCTGGACATGGCCGAGTACGTCCACGACTACCTGCGGACACTGCTCGACCGCCTGTGGGAGGAGTACAGGGCAGGGAACGGGCTGACCGGCAACCGCGAGCGCCAGCGCTACTTCACGGGGGTGCTGGAGGGGTTCCACGACAAGCTCCAGGGCCAAGACGAGGTCCTTAGGACGTCCACGGCCCTGGTCTGGAAGGGAGATGCACGGCTGCAGGCGTTTTACAGGTATATCAATCCCCGGGTGCAGACCCGGTACGGAGGCGGCGTGACCCAGACCCAGGCCTACCGGGACGGGGTATCCGAAGGCCGCCGGGTCACGATACACAAACCCGTCGCGGGGTCGGGAGGGGGCCTACGCGGATACCTTGAGTAGAGGCGGGAAAATGCAGAATGCAAAGTGCAAAATCTCAAATGCAAAATGATCGGTTCACCGATCACAAGACCAACCATTTTGCATTTTACATTTCGTATTCTGCACTTTGCATTTTCCGGCCTTAGTGGGTTCTGTACTTCTCCACCGTCTCCTCATTCACCGTCACGCCCAGCCCCGGTCCGTCGGGAACGGTCACGTACCCGTCGACGACCTCGAATGTCTCGTGCGTGAGATCGTGCCGAAGCGGGGAATCGGTCATACAGAACTCGAACACCTCTCCGTGCGGCACACAGGCCAGGGCGTGAAGCGATGCCGCGATGGTCAACCCGCTCTTGAAGCTGTGGTTCACCACCCTGGCGTGATGCCTGTGGGCCATCCGCCCCACCTGGACCATCGTCGAGATCCCGCACCGGGCAGGATCCGGCTGGATCCAGTCCAGCCCCCCCTCGAGCACCAGCCGCTCGAAGTCCTCGAGCCGGGATTCGGCCTCCCCTGTGGCAATCGGCACGGGGCTTTCGGCGGTGAGCCGCGCGAAGCCCCTAATGTCCTGCGGATGGAGCGGCTCCTCGAGCCAGAAAGGGTTGTACTCAGAAAACTGGTGCGCCCGCTTCAGCGCCGTCTTCCAGTCCCAGACCTGTCCCGCGTCGATCAGGATGTCGACGGTCTCTCCCGCTCCTTTCCGGGCCTCCCGAACCAGCGCCACATCGGTCTCTTCGCTCTCCCCCATCGGCCCCCATCCGAACTTGATCGCCGTGAAACCCTCTCCGGCGAACCTCGCGGCGAGCTCGTGTGTCTCCCCGGGGGTGTCGCCGAACAGAATGGAGCAATAGGCTCGGAACCGGGTCTTGAAGGGACCACCCAGGAGCTGGTGCACGGGCCGGTCGCACGCCTTGCCCGCGATGTCCCAAAGGGCCACGTTGATGCCGGCCATCGTGTGAGTGCCCGCCGCCGACCGGCCGTAGAAGTTGGCCGCCGACATCATGGTCTCGGTACAGACATCGATCGCCAGGGGATCGGCATCCTGCAGGGCCATCCCCAGGCCGCAGCAGAGCTTGTGCGAGAGAGGCGCATCCACGATGGCCTTGGCCACGGTGGGGCACGAATCCACCTCGCCCCAGCCCGTGATCCCGCTGTCGGTGTCGATGCGGATCAGACATGTGTCCTGGGTGCCGTCGCTGGCCGCCGTGACCTCCGGCAGCCGCAGGACGAAGGCAGAGACTTTCGTGATCTTCATACGGCCTCCTGGAGTTTCTCCGGCAACTCTCGTGGCTTCCTTGCTGCCCAGACGCAAGAGATTTCCCGGCCTCAGCCTCACTATGATACCTCCGGCGCGCAACGCTGTCAAGCCGACACCCGGGGACCCATCGGTACCCCACCGCAACCGTGCGAGAAAGGACTCCGCTGATGTCCAAGCGCAAAGTCGTCATCACCGGCGCGCCGATAATTGTGAACATCTGGTGCAGAGCCCGGGGCACTCTCGTTCTCGGGGTCGTCGACACGCCGCTCATCCCGCACGATGTCGCCCGCTTCTGCCTGATTTTTCTTCAGGTGCTCTAGAAGGGCCTGCTGTGGATGTAGAGCGATATCT
>JASLMQ010000409.1 GCA_030746455.1 Candidatus Latescibacterota bacterium | reverse complement strand
CGCCCGCCACCTGGAGTCGAAGCTCGTTCGGCCGGATGCCGGCCTGGAGGGGATGGCTGGAGTGGAAGGCCGATAGGGCGTCCTGGGTCCGCCTGAGCAGATCCTGCCAGATTTCGGCCCCCACATAGAGCTCCTGACCGGCCTGTGGCACCGCAACCGCGTCCCCCGCATCGATCAGCTCGCGCAGCCGCGATTCGACATCCTCGGGCGCAAGGCCCATCTCCGAGGCGAGTTCACGCGGGGTCTTGGCCTGGAATCCCGCTGACGCCAGTCGATGGGCGAGGACGCGCGTCGGGTCATCTTGCTCCAGTCCCCTCAGGTTCTCGTGGACCTCCTCACGGTGCCGGCGGTGCTTGGCCGGTTGCGCGTCCAGCACGATGCCGCCGCCGAGGGTGTGAACCGGCGAGTACCTTCGGATCACGAACCGGTCTCCACGGGCGGCAACACCGGGCGATTCGAGGCGAAACTGCACCAGCTGCGAACCTCCCGGGTGCAGCTCGTCCGCCTCGAGCAGGATCACGCGCGCCAGCACCTCCCCAGGGCCCAGGTGCAGGTGCACGCGGGCCCGATTCCTCAGCGGGATCGGCGCGTCAGGGAGAAGATTCAGCCGGGCATCGATCATGTAGGTGGTGCTGAAGTACCCGGGCTGGGCTAGGATGTCTCCCCGTTCCACCTCCTCGACTTCCACGCCTGTGAGGTTGACCGCGGCCCGGGCTCCAACCTCGGCCACCTCCACGTCCCCGCCGTGGATCTGAATGCCACGTACACGAAGCGTCCGTCCCTCCGGTAGCAGGGCCACCTCGTCCCTGGGTCGAACCCGGCCGGAGAGGACCGTACCGGTGACGATCGTCCCGAAGCCGCGGACAGAAAAGGCCCGATCCACGGGTAGCCTGAAAATGCCGCGGTCGGGCCGCATCTGGACGTCCTCGATTTCCGCTTCGATCAGAGCTCGCAGCTCGTCGATCCCCTCGCCGGTCACCGAGGAGACCGGAACGATGGGCGCACCCGCCAGAAACGTCCCCGCGAACAGCCCTTCGAGGTCCTCGCGAACCAGATCGGTCCATTCCGCGTCGGCCAGATCGACCTTGTTCAGCGCGACGATCCCGCGTTGAACACCCAGCAGATTGAGGATTCCCAGGTGCTCGCGAGTTTGCGGCATCGCACCGTCATCGGCCGCCACCACGAAGAGCGCCAGGTCTACGGAGCAGACCCCGGTCACCATGTTCTTGACGAAGCGCTCGTGTCCGGGAACGTCGATGATCGTGACGTTGTCCTTCCAGTAGGCGAACCCGATATCGATCGTAACGCCCCGCTCGCGTTCCTCGGGAAGCGTGTCGGTATCGATGCCCGTGAGGGCCTGTACCAGGGCCGTCTTCCCGTGGTCGATGTGACCGGCCGTGCCGATGATGACGTGGCTCATGGTCGGCCTCTGCGAATCTCCATGCGCGTGGCTGCAGCTGCTGGACCCGGCTCAATCACCAACGAGGAATCGTTCCCTGCAGGCCATGAAGTCCTTGTAGACGCGGTAATGTTCCGTGTTCATACGCGACCCGAGCGACCGGCGCCCGATCGAACGTGTAGATCTCAGCCCCGGGGCAGGCCAGCAAGATGGGCGAATGAGTGGCCACGATGAACTGCGCGTGTCCGGCGCGTCCCATGTCTCGAAAGACGCGCAGCAGCACCAGCTGACTGCTCGGCGACAGCGCCGTCTCGGGTTCGTCTAGGAAGTAGATCCCCCGAATCTGGTACCGCGACCGCACCATCCCTTCCCAGATGTGGATGCCCGCTCTCCGGCACATGGCCCGGAGGAGCGTGGACTTGCCGCTACCGTTCTCCCCGACGAAGAAGGTAACCGGCGAGGCGAGCTGGATACGGGAGGTCCGCCGGAGCACCTCCAGATCGAAGGGATAGTGGTCGTGGGTCGGGAATCTGTCGTGGTGGAGGGAGATCGTCTTCAGGTGGATATCGGGATTCGTAGGGCTGCTCCTTTCTGCGCGAGTACGACGACGGTTCTGCTCCCAAGCGGCGGTGCCCTACGTGCCCGGATCGGCCGCGGCCGCGACAATGGCATCTGCGACGATAGACAGCTCGTCCGACCGGATCGTACGCAGATCCAGGAAAAGCCGATCTTCCCGCACGTATCCTAGAACAGGAGGCGCGTTCCGTCGCAAGCGATCGGCGAGTTGGCCCGCGGACCATCCCCGGCAGCCCAGGACCAACGCCACGCTGGGGATCTCCTCGAGCGGCAGGGCGCCGCTCCCTGTCTGGGCCACGCTTTCCTCCAGCGATGCCTCGAAATCCCGCCCCCCAAGTCCTTCCAGGCGTCTCAGGAGAGATCGCCCCCTCCGGCGCAGAGATGACATCGATTGGGTAAGCATCCCCAGCGTGGGATGGGCCCTCGCCAGCTTCTCCCGGTTCAGATAGAGCTTGAGGGTCGCTTCCAGGGCCGCGTAGGTCAGCTTGCCACATCGGAGCGAGCGCATCAGCGGATTCTGTCGAATCGCCTCGATCGCCTCGCGTCTGCCCACCAGCACGCCTGCCTGCGGTCCGCCCAGGACCTTGTCTCCGCTGAAGCAGACTATGTCGGCCGCCGCACGTACGCTATCGGAGACAAGGGGCTCATAGGGCAGTCCGTACTCGCGCAGGTCGACCAGCACACCGCCCCCCAGGTCGTGTGCAACAGGGACCCCGTGCCGGCGACCAAGGCCCACCAGGTCGCTCAACGACACCTCGCTCGAGAACCCCATGACCTTGTAGTTGCTCGGATGGACGGCCAGCAGGAGCCCGGAGCGCTCTGTCAGGGCATTCTGGTAGTCTCCCAGATGGGTGCGGTTGGTCGTGCCGACCTCAACCATCGTCGCGCCGCTACGGGACATGATATCGGGTATCCGGAACGATCCGCCGATCTCGACCAGCTGTCCCCGGGATACGACCGCCTCCTTGCCCAGCGCGAGGGTGTTGAGCGTCAGAAGCACGCCCGCCGCATTGTTGTTCACGACCGCCGCGGCCTCCGCACCGGTCAACTCGCACAGCAGTTCCTCTACAAGCGCCGTCCTCGAGCCGCGACGGCCCGTCTCCAGGTCGATCTCCACGCTGCTGTACCCACCGGCAACGCGGCAAATCTGCTCGATAGCCGCCTTTGGGAGCGGCGCGCGTCCCAGGTTCGTGTGCAGGACGATGCCGGTCCCGTTGACCACACGCTGAAGTCGAGGTGCCAGCGCCTCCTCCGACCTCCGATGCAACTCCGCCACCGTCCAGCGCAGGTGGCTGTCTCGGTCGGCCTCCTGCATGTCTCCCCCGAGCAGGGCATCCCGAAGCGCGGCCACCGATGCGCGCACCCACCGGGTGACAACCGGCAGGTCGACACGTTCGGCCAGGCGCTGGACCGACGGCTCTGAGAGCAGGCGGTCCACGGAGGGGATCGTCGATAGATCTCTGCTGGGTGCCATGAGGCCAACGCCCTTCGCCGGCGAATTCGGGAACGGCTCTCGTCCCCGTTCCCTATTGAGGAACGATGATGAAAGTGATGTCCTTTGTGGTGCTTCTCTCGGCCAGCAGATCGTGGACCGTGACCGTCACGCGCTGTCTGCCTGGCTCGGTTTCCTTCAGGTCGAGCTCGACGTAGGTGACCTCATTCGCCTCGGCGCCCGTCTGATCGTACGCGATTTCGACCTCCTGATCCTTCTCGGAAACGCGGAGCAGACGCCCGAGACCGTGCAGGACACGTGCCGGCACCGAACGTTTCTTGTAGGTCCGGATCTTGTACTCCACCCGGTACTGGGTCTGGCCGTACTCGTCGCGCGTGAGGTTGTAGATCTCGAAGTAGACGAAGGCATGGTGATCTCTTCTGAACGCCCTGGACGACATCGGAATGACCTCGAGACCCTCCTTGACGAAGGGGCCGTCCTCCTGCGCTTCGGCGACCGAAAAGGCCAGCTCGATGTCACTGATCTGAAGCCTCTGAGTCTGCGCGTAGCCCTCGACCTCGATGTCCCGGCGGTAGACCTGCGACTTGCCCGAGGCCAGGTCCCGAATCTGGAACGCCAGGCGATAGGGGCCCGGCTCCAGGTCGACGGGCAGAACACCGGGAATGAAGGCGCCCTCCTGAATCTGCTGGTCCGTCGGCACCGTGAAGGCGATCTGGTCCTGGACCCGGTGCGCCTCGTTCCACAGGCTGTCGAATAGCACCATTCCCCTGCCCAGCACCAGCAGATCGGTCTCCTCGTCGACCCGAAGCCGCGAGACCTCCGATGCGGGGAGCCCGTAGTAGATCTCCAGCCGGGTCCTGCCGTCGCCGCCCCGATAGTCTGCCGGATAGTAGTAGAAGTCGATGGGCAGATCGGCGAAATCGGGCTCGTACACGGACGGCTCCCGGCTGACCATCTGGTCGATCAGGACCCGGCCCTGGAGGCGAAGCAGCTCCTGGGTCAGCCGCATGGATACGTTCTGGGGCATGGGGGCGTACTCATAGCGTTTCTTCCCGTATCTCGCCACGAACGTGATCTCCAGCCCATCGTCGATATCCGTATAGACCCAGTATTCCCATCGATCGTTCGATGCCACGGGGAAAATGGGGAGGCCAGGATCGACCCGGAGGCCGATGCGGAACCGGCTCATGAAGTTGGTCCTGGCGTCCTGTATGTCGCGGTCCAGCTCGGCCCGTATATCGTTCGAGCGGCTGACGTGGTCCGGCTCCCCCAGGCGCACGAAGACCTCGCCACGGCTGTCCCAGGGGAACTCGCCCACGCCGAAGTGCTTCCTGGCGTGGGCCACGCGCCTGTAGTGCTCAATCAGGCGCTCGTTCGCCGTGGACAGCGGGGCAGGATCCAGCTGGGTCCAGAACCGCCGGATCAGGTCCTCCTTCTCGTCATCAGAAGCCGCTTCGTAGTACGCGAGCTCCTCTTTGTTCGTCACCAGCGAGATGTCCCGGTACAGCAGCCGTTCCTTTTCGGGCAGGCTTCCGATGTAGGCCTCGAATGAGGCCTGGGCACGCGCGAAATCCCGCTCCTTCTGTCGGATCAGGGCCAGTTCCAGATGCGCCTTCGGGGCGGTTTCGCCGCCGGCATCCCGCACCGCCTCGAAGAGGCCCGAGGCCGGGTCCGCGTCGCCGCGTGCCAGCAGAAGCTTGGCCAACCGAAACCTCGCCCCGCTATGGCCGGGATCCGCCGTGATCTGGCTCCTGTAAGCCGAAATGGCCTCGGTCGTGTCTCTCCCCTCCTCGAGCAGCCGCCCCAGCCGGAAATGGGCGTCCCGGTAGCCGTGGTCCAGATCCAGGGCGGCGCGAAAGGCCTTTCGTGCGTCGGACCGCCGGTGCCCCTCGTACGCGATGCCCAGGTTGTAGTGGGCGTCGACGAAGTCCGGATCAGACCGGATGGCCCGCCGGAAGCTGGATCGGGCCCGTCTGGCGTCCCCTCGTCTCAGGTGTACGAGGCCCATTCCGTTGTGGCCGGCCGCCACCTGGCCCCTGTCCATCAGCTCTCGGAAGGTCTTCTCGGCTCCCTCGAGGTCCCCCGCGGCCAGGAGCGTGTGTCCGAGCCCGGCCTGGTTTCCCCCTCGGAGCGAATCGGCCTGCTCGGGCGTGGTCACGGCCTGCAGTGGATGTGTGAGGAGGGCGCAACTGGCCAGCACAAGCGCCCAGGCCCGCAGATGTCGCATAGCAGATAACCCTTACGTCCGAAAATCGCCTGCCCGTCGAAGCAACTCTGGGCGCGTGGGCGCGAATCCTGAATCCTGATTCCTGCCTCTCCCAGGCACTCAAATCTATCCAATATCTCCTTGTCTGGCAAAGGATTTCTTGGATTTGGGCGGTACCGCTTTCGGCGTTGACAACCCGGGACCCAACCTGTATCTTTCAG
>JASLMQ010000408.1 GCA_030746455.1 Candidatus Latescibacterota bacterium | reverse complement strand
CTTCGTCGTCACCACCAAGCATCACGACGGCTTCTGCCTCTGGGATACGGCGCAGACGGACTACAACACGATGAACACGCCCTACGGCAGAGACATCCTGGGCCAGCTGGCCGACGCTTGCCACCGGCGCCACGTCCCCCTGGGCCTCTACTACTCGATCGCCGACTGGCACCAGCGACACTATCCCAACCAGGGACGCCATCACGAGCTTCCCGAACCCAAGCCCGGTGACGATCCGAATCTGGATAAGTACCTGGACTTCCTCAGAGCGCAGGTTCGCGAGCTCTGCACGAGGTATGGGGGAGATCGGCTGTTTCTGGTGGGATATGAACGTGGACCAACACGTGGATGGGTCGATCAACGCGACGATCCGAGAACTCCAACCCGGTGCGGTGATCAACAATCGAGGGTTCGACGACGGAGACTTCGGCACGCCGGAGCGCGATCACGAGAAGGGGATCGACGAAGTGCGGTCCTTCGAGGGCCTCACCGAAGCCTGCCAGTCCGTGGGCTTGGAGAGCTGGGGATTTCGGACGGACGAAGACTACTACACCGACCGCCACCTGATTCGCAGCCTCGACCGATACCTGGCCCGGGGGGCGAACTATCTCCTGAATGTGGGCCCCAAAGCGGATGGGACCATCCCGGACGAGTCCGCTGCCATCTTGAGGCGTATCGGCGGCTGGTACCACGCCGTCAAAGAGGCCGTGGACGACGTCGATCCCGCCTCGGACCTCACGTCCAACCGGGACGTGCTCCTCACGCGGCGCGACAACGTACTCTACGTTCATCTGGTGAACGATCCCAGGACTTGCGCCGTGAAGCTGGACCCGATCGCCGTCGCTCCGAAAAGGGCCACCCTCCTCAATACCGGAGACCCCGTGGAGTTCGTGGTTGATCTGGTTCCCAGCAATCACGCCGAATTCAGACCCTACCTGCGTCTACGCAATCTCCCGGTCAACGACTGGGCCAACACGGTGCTGGTTGTCAAGCTCGAGTTCGATCAGGCACCGGACCGGATTGCCGCGGTGGAGCAATCGGAACCCGTGAGCATCTTGGCCCGATGAAGGCGTACACGCAGCCAGAGGTCAACCCTCGAGCGATGCCGGAAAGGTGCCGTAATCGAGCAGGATCTCCACATCCTCGACCACAATTCCCCCTTCCAGGCCCGCAGGCCTTCCCTTCAGTGAGAGCTCCAGGGTGTTCTGGCCCATCCGGGGCCGAACGCGCTCGAGGTCGAATTCCAGCAGCTGACCCGCGTACGGGTCGCGAGACCTGATCGGAGTACGGCGGCAGGGATCGGACCCGAGGGACTCACCGTTTAGCAGGACCTCGAGTCCGTCGGCTGTGACGAGGTTGCTGACGCCGATCCGGAGCCGGATCCTCTGCACACGGTTGTTCTCAGGATCGTCGGCGATCGCGAAAGGGATCTCACGCCGGCCCGCCGGGTCAGCCGAAGGGATCGACAGCGGAAGGTCGGCCCCATAGTCGTACTCCCCCGCCTCCTCGCAGCGGCGACGCAGGAAGTAGTGCTTGTCTCCTTCCCTCAACAGGTCCGGATCGCCGAGCTCCGACAGGATGCTCCGTTCTTCGGATCCCAGAGGCCACGGCAGGAACCAGGTGTAGAGCCCGTCGACACCCGAGGCGAGGAAGTTGGCGGCGCCCGCCCGCAGCATGGCGGGACTCGCATTGGCCGCCGTATGGAACCTTCGGCTCTCATCGTAACGGTAGGGCTGCAGCATGCCGTAGACCGACATGTCGCGCGCGTGCGCGGCCTCCACGAGCCAGCCGATCGGCATGTTCGCGTCCAGTACGAAGTCCCGGTAAAGCATGGGCACGACGAAATCCACCAGTCCCTCCCGAAGCCAGGCGGACACATCCAGGCCGGTTCTGCGGTTCAGCGCCTCCGTGGGAAAGACTCGAGCTCCGATCTGGCCGGGCTCGCCTGCCCGGTTCCGGACGATGTCCGAGACCTGACGCACGAAGTCGGTCATCTGCTCCGTGTGATCGGCAGCTTCCTCGGGTCGAAACCAGAACGGACAGCCCCCCGGGGAGGCCGCGTAGTCCAACTCAACGCCCTCCACCGGATACTCAGTGGCCAGCTCGTCCAGCACCGCGAGCTGGTGGCTGCGGACCTCGGCGTGAACGAATCCCCTTCCCCCTGTGGCCACCGCGTGCGCGTCCGCAATCCCGCCGTAGCTGCCCATGCGCAGACTGGCGAAGAAGTCCATGCCCTTCTCGTGCGCGCGATCGATCAGCACGGTGAGCGGATCCAGCCCTCGGTGGATCAGGCTCTGCATGTTCTCCCAGGTCCGCCAGGCGTAGGCGCTGTCGAAGGGACGGAGGTCCGCGCCGAACTGCATCCCGACCTTCGACGGGTAGAACAGACCGTCGGCCCTCGACACACCGTAGATGAAGGTGTCCACCCCCGTACCGGCAACCTCGTCTACCGGTACCCAGGCGTCCTCCATCCGCATGGGCGGCTCGAACACGAACAGGTAGTAGTGTCGCGCGTCGTTGAAGTAGATCGTCCTCTGGCGTCTCATGGTCTGCGCCTATGCGTAGAGTTTCCGGTACGCCTCCAACAGCCTCCGTGTGACCGGCCCCGGCCGTCCGTCTCCCACCTTCCAGTCGTCCACCTGCACCACGGGCATCACCTCGGAGCCAGTGCCCAGGAGCATCATCTCCTCGGCGTCCCTCAATCGGGCCTCCGCGATGGGGAACTGCACGACCGCGATGCCGAGCTCGCCGCACAGGTCGATCACGACCTGCCGCGTGATCCCGGGCAGAATGTAGTTGCTCAACGGAGACGTCACCACCTGTCCGTCGAAAACCGCGCAGAAGCTCGTGTGGGAGCCCTCGGTGATCACACCGTCGCGAACCAGGATCGCCTCCTCCACGCCGCACTCCGCCGCGCGTTGCGACGCGAGCACATTGGGCAGAAGGGCCAGGGACTTGATGTCGCAACGGGCCCAGCGGGTATCCGGCGCCAGGATCACGCTCACGCCGTTTTCCCACGTCTCGGGTATCACCTCGAAGCGCGCGGGGGTGGCGTAGACCGTCGGTGCGGGGGTCTCCTTGGGAAAGGCATGGGTTCTCGGGGCCACGCCCCGTGTCACCTGCACGTAGACCACAGCATCGCCCTCGACGAGGCCGTTCTCCGCCAGAAGTCGCTCGCAGACGCCGGAGAGCCGGTTTGTGTCCGGCATCTCGATTCGCAGTTCGCGGAGGCTCCGGTCCAGCCGATCCATGTGCTCCTTCATCTTGAACAGCCGCCCGTCGTAGGACCGAACCACCTCGTACACGCCGTCTGCGAACAGCAGCCCTCGGTCGTCGGGCGAGAAGGCGACCTCTTCCTTCGGGATGTAGTCACCGTTGAAGTAGACGATCATTCGAACTCCTCGATTGCATGGCTCGGTACTCGTGGCTCGCGACTCGGTACAACGCCGCGGGAATCAGGATCAATCCGATGATTGGATCCCCTGGCCATGCCCAGAAGACCCGCTCGACTCCCGGTTTGTCGTCTGACGTCTCACCTCTGACGTCTCACCGCCTTTCCCGACCCACGAACCACGAACCACGAACCACGACCCTATGCTTTCACAGTGGCTCCACCCGCTCCGGCCGGTGGGAGCAATGGCTCTTGTAGATGGCATCGCACACCGCAACGGCCCGGGCCCCCTCCCGCACACCGACAAGGGGC
>JASLMQ010000407.1 GCA_030746455.1 Candidatus Latescibacterota bacterium | reverse complement strand
CACGCTGGACTGATCGCACCGGGAATCACAACTGCATACAGACAAAGCGCGGCCATCGGGCCGCGCTTTGTCTGTCTTAGGTCGCTGCCAAGCAGCTACACGTGCTTTTCGAACACCGCGAATTCCCGTGTCACCGTCCACCCGCTCTTGAGATAGAACGGCGTATTGGCCCACTTGGCGATCGTGCGCTTCGTCCCGGCATCCTTCAGCCGAGCCATACACACGTCCATCATGCACGTACCGATCCCCTTCCCGCGCTCCGAGGGTAGGGTCCCGATGGAGCCAAAACCGCCGATCGCCTCTGGAGGCCGCGCGGGTGAATAGCTGGAGAACCCGAGGATCTCATCCCCCCGAATGGCCACTACGGTGTTCCTGGGCTTCTGCCAGCCCTTCTCCCAACCCTCGCCGAACCATTGGGGAAGCTCCACCCGCTCGACGAATGGCACCATCTGCGGCAGCATATCGGGGCTGTACTGGACGACCTCGATGCCTTCACTCCACAGCCGCTCCCACCGCGCCTTCTGATACGATTCTCCGCCCGGAATGTAATCATCCAGCTCCAGGCCCACGTCCCGCGCCACCTGGGTCTGCTCGTAACCGGCTTCGCCGAAGAACGCAATGATCTTCGGGTACCTGAGATCGATGCCCGGGAAGAAGTAGGCCCCGCCACCGTAGACCACCACCCGGATCACGGCCTTCCCCGCCTCCCGCGCGAAGGACTCCGCCCGATCGAGGAGCTCCCGCCCTGCCCCCTTGTCTTCGTAGAGCATCCCTTTGAGGTAGGCGTTCTGCATGTTCTGCTCGGACCCCTTCCCGTCCCGTCCCCTTGCGCCCTGGCGGTACACGCAGCTGACGAATCCGGTAATCCTGTCCCCGTCGCAGACCACCAGGGTCCCCCCGGGCTCGTAGTTCGGATCGCCGAAGACCGTCCGGTCGAACTGATCCGGCTCCCTGGTATCCCAGGTGTAGACCTGGTTCCACCGGGCCAGGACCTCGTCGATATCACTCTTATCCATCTCCCGAATGGTCATCATACCCTCCACCCCTTCATCGGCTCGTCGGGCCCCCGTCCCCGCATCGCCGCAGTCATTCTGCTCTGCGCTGCTCCACCAGCCTGTGCACGGCCGCACAGAGGCCGGCCATCTTGTACGGCTTCGGCACGACCTCACTGAACCCATGGTCCCGGTACTCCGCCATCACCGGATCTTCAGCGTAGCCGCTGGAAACGATGGCCTTGACATCAGGATCGATCTCCCGGATCCTGTGGATGCATTCCTTCCCCCCCATCCCTCCGGGAACGGTCAGGTCCATCAGCACGACATCGAAGGAATGGCCCGCCGCCATCGCCTCCTGATAGAGCCGGATCGCCTCCTCTCCGTTCTCAGCGTAGGCCACCTCGTATCCCGTTTCCTCGAGTATCCCGCCCGCAACGTACCTCACGATCTCTTCGTCATCCATGATCAGGACCCGCCCCCCGCCGACATGCCACGATGCCTCGGCGTCGGTGGAGTCAGCGGGGGAATCCGCAGAGGCCGGAAGATACACGTGGAAAGTCGACCCGACACCGAGTTCGGACTCAACCGTGATATGGCCGTCGTGTCCGTTGATCACGGAGTAGCAGACGGCGAGACCGAGGCCGCTTCCCTCCTGCTTGGTCGTGAAATACGGATCGAATATCCGTGACAGATGGGCCGCCGGTATGCCCGTTCCCTGGTCCGCAACGGATATCCTCACATATCGTCCTGGCTCGAGCGGAAGGGCCGAGTCCGCCATCACATCCACATTCCCTGCCGACACGTCGATCGATCCACCCTCGGGCATCGCCTGTTTGGCGTTGATGACCAGGTTGTTGAGGACCTGCCCGATCTGTCCCTCGTCAACCTCCACCGCCCCCAGGTCCTCAGAGAACGAGAACTTCCCCACAACGTTGGCGCCCCTCAAGGAGAACCCGACGGCATCCTTCATGAGGCCTTCCACAGCGACCGTCTTCTTGACGGGCGTGCCACCCTTCGAGAACGTCAGCAGCTGATGCGTAAGGCTCCGAGCCTGGATGGATGCCGCCTCCGCCTCCCTCAAACGCCTCTGGGTCTCGTCATCCAGGTCCTGATTCAGCAGGATGAGGGAGATGTTGCCCAAAATCGCGGTCAAGATATTGTTGTAGTCGTGAGCAATCCCCCCTGCAAGGACTCCGATCGATTCCAGCCGCTGCATCTTCCGGAGCTCTTCCTCCGCCCTTTGCCGCTCTGTGATATCCACCACAACCGCTCTGACACCCTCGGGCACGCCGTTGTGGATGATGGGCCTCGCGTAGATGATGATCGGGAAGGTGCTGCCGTCCTTCCTCAGGGCCGTATACTCGATGCCTTCCGTACCCTCACCGCGGATGACCTGCGAGAATCCTTCACGCGCCTTCTCCAGATCTCCCGGGACGAGCATCTGGAAGATGTTGATCCCCTGCTCCAGCTCGTCGGGCGTGTATCCGAAGGCGTCGAAGGCGTTCCGATTCACGAAGGTCAGGTTTCCACGCGTATCCGTCTCGCAGGCGATCTGTGGCAGGAGGTCTGCAAGTTCTCGGT
>JASLMQ010000406.1 GCA_030746455.1 Candidatus Latescibacterota bacterium | reverse complement strand
GTCAAGTGGTCGTCGTTCGACCAGGGATTCTACCTTACCATGTCGCGGCTGTTCACGGACAAGCTGAACTTCATCTGCAACCAGATGAACCGCGTGCTCTCGCTGCCGGCAAAGCTGGGCTTCAAGGGATTCATCAACTCGAACGGCCTGGTGGCCCCGCGCTTCGTGCTGCACCAGTGGGATCTGTTCAAGAACGGCAAGTTCAACGAACTGGACGATTTCCTGCTCAAGACCGAGGTGGACCCGTTCCTGCGTCTGTCCCAACCCGAAGACATCGTCTGGAGGAGCATGGGAGAGGGACCGTACGTGCGCCTCGGGATGGAGGCCCTGGGCCTGAAGATGGGCCCGTCCTTCCCCGCCCAGCAGCCCCTGTCAGCCGACTCGGAGCGGCAGCGGCGCGAGGGATTCGAGAAGTCGGGGATCTTCGAGTGGGTCGACTGGAAGGAAGAGCTCTGGGAAAAACACAGAGATGGGAAGTGACACGCGGAGGGATTGAGCAGATCCGGCGGCTCAATCGTTGAGCGATGAGCCGCCGCAGAACAGCAACTACGAAAAGCGAGAACGGGTAAGATCCGGCTATTGAGATGACGCTCGGGTAATGCGGAGTGTCCATGTGTCTTGCATGGGGGGATCGACGGCGCGGAACAGAATCCGTGTCAGTCGGTTTCCCCACACGCTTTGCAGCCTGGGGTCATCGATCGCGATTTCCTCGACCGAGACCTCAAGCCCGGCGCCGTCGTAGTGAAGCTCGGCCGTACCGGAGGCGCGCTCCGCATCGAGGGGGGTCTCGTTGAGTGCGATTCGGCAGTCCGATTCGATCGCGACCTCGCACGGAGTGAGCAGGCTGAGGGTGATCTCGCCGGCCGAGGCCGAGAGGTCGTAGCTGTCCACGATTGCGACTTCCGCGCCGCGCCCTAGAGTCACGGTGCGCAGCCAGGTCCGGATGCCTGCCTCTTCGGGGTAAGCACCCGCGATGTCGAGTGTGAGGCGTGCGGTGCCGCCGTCGGCGTGATGGTCGACGTTGCGGGCGGCGAATGTCTGTCCGGGCGCCTGCTCGACCCCGTTGACCGTGGGCAGATTGTGGTAGCCCGACTGCATCGTCCAGATGTCGTAGCGATCTCCGCTGAAGGTCTTGCGCGAGTAGGTTTCGACGCCGGCATCGATGAGTACGGGCTTGCCGTCGATGTAGACCACGAGGTTGCCCACGTCGTTGTGGTTGTGACTCTCGGCATTGTGGCCACCCTTGGCCGCCACGTAGAAGCCCTCCGCAGAGCCGGCTTCGTCCCGCGCCGTCATGACCTGGATCTCCCCGAGCCAGGTGTCGCGGATCAACGGCTGATCACCCGTAGCATCCAGAAGCTCCGACGCGATGAAGAGGGCCGGCAGCTGGCGCTCGATGCTCTCGGACGTACCCTTGCCGGCGACGTCCTGTTGCCGCGCGGACCAGGCGCCGTGGGCGGCCATGGCCTCATCTCCGATCCGCTTGCCGTAGCGATAGACCAGGGGCGCCGCGGGCCGAACGATGGCCGCTGCATCGGCGAAGTTCACGTAATAGTCTTCGTGGATGTGGACACGATAGATGAACCGGCCGACGTCGGCGATCAGCGGGTCGCTGTAGATGTCGATCGCGGCGTCCGTGGCGTCGAGCAGGAGCTCGAGGCAATCGAACAGCGAGGCGCCAGCACGTCCCCAGTAGCCGGGACCCTCGTCGCAGCCGCCGTCACGGGGATAGGGATCGATGAAGGCATCGAGGCTCTCGAGGATCTTCGCGACGTGCCCCAGACGGCGTTCGTCGTCCCCCTCGATGAGCAGTGCCATGGTGAGCCAGTTCGAGTTGATCCAGGGGTTCCAGTTGTTGACCCGGCGCTCCCCGAAGCCCATCCACCAGAAGTCGGTTCGCTCGAAACACGGGGAGAGGATGCGGGACTCGATCTCACGGGCGATCCGAGGTCCTACGAGCGGGGAGGCCTCGTCCAGATGGGGGCCCAGGAGGTAGGCCGCCCACGCGAGGAGGGCGCCGGTCTCGGCGGCGAAGAGGTCCACGATGGGCTCTGCGGTGTCGGGCAGGCCGGAGCCGGCCTTCTGCGCGCTCAGGTGGGCGGGAACACCCCAGAACGACTCCTCGCAGGTGGCCCAGATGCCATTGACGATGTCGTCGAGGAACCGGCCTTCGCCCTCCATGCATTCGGCGATGACCAGGTCGCACAGGCCGTTGCGCCGGCTGGCACGCTCTCGCTCATACCGGCTCCGATTGCCCTCGCGGGCATACTCGAGAAACCGGGTCGCAAGGAGCAGAGGCCACGCGAGGCCGATGGCCTGCTCGCCGCGTGTGATGTGGGCGGCGCGAATGGATTGGGGTAAGGTCTCCCAGGCCCCCCGTTCGTCCGCCGTCGGATACGGACGCCAATCGGCGTAGGGGATCAGGATGTCGCGAAGCTTCTCGATCGGGAAGGCTTGCGAGAGCATGATCGGTTCCTTTCGGCAAGCCGGAAGGCTCTGGGCAGGACCCGAGGTCCCACGTCAGGTCAAACAAAGGCCTCGGTGAGCGCGTCCAGATCCAACTCGGGATAGACCGGGAATCGCGCGAGCAGGTCGCTCACCCGGGACCTGGCCTCTTCGAGCACCTCGTCGTCGATGTGGAACTGCGACCTGCTCCGTCCCCCCGTGTTCCTACCGCGTGCGATGCGGGCAGGTCGGGTGTTCGACAGGACGCTCTTGAGGATCGAGACGATCTCGCGCATCTCGGCCTCACCCATGCCCAGCGTGGTGAGGGCGGGCGTGCCCAACCGCAGCCCGCTGGTGTACCACGGCCCGTTGGGGTCGAACGGGACGGAGTTGCGGTTCAGCGTAATGCTGGCCTCGCGGAGGACCGATTCGGCCTGACGCCCGGTGAGCTCGAAGGGGGTGACCTCGAGCAGGAGCAGGTGGTTGTCCGTGCCGCCGCTGATCACGGACATCCGTTCGGCTACGCAGCCCTCGGCGAGGGCTGCCGCGTTGTCCACAATACGCCTGGCATAATCCTTGAAGTCATCGCTGTTCGCCTCCTGGAAGGCCACGGCCTTCGCCGCGATGGCGTGCGGCAGAGGACCGCCGAGCACAAGGGGGCACCCCTTGTCCACGTGCTCGGAGAACTCCTTCGTGCAAAGGACCATGCCGCCTCGGGGTCCCCGGAGGGTCTTGTGGGTGGTGGTGGTGACGATGTGGGCGTGTGCGACCGGATCGGCGTCTCCCGTGAAGACCTTGCCCGCCACCAGACCCGCGAAGTGGGCCATGTCGACCATGAAGACGGCGCCGACCTCGTCGGCGATTTCGCGGAAGATCCGGAAGTTGATCTTGCGGGGATACGCGCTGTATCCGGCCAGCAGGATGAGGGGTTTGAAGGCCTTCGCCTGGGCGCGGACCTCGTCGTAATCGATCAGGCCCGTTTGCCGGTTCACGCCGTAGGATTCCGTGAGGAACATGCGCGAGGACACGTTCTGCCGGTAGCCGTGGGTGATGTGGCCGCCGGAGTAGTAGTCCATGCCCATCAGCCTCTGGTTTCCCAGATCCTCGCGGAGCGCGGCCCATTCGTCTGCCGACAGCTCTGAGGGATCGGATTTGCCCAGTCTCTCCAGGCCAGGTGACTGCACCCGTGCCGACAGGATCGCCCAATAGGCCACCAGGTTCGCGTCGCTGCCCGAGTGGGGCTGGACGTAGGCGTGGTCCGCGCCGAAGAGCTCGCACGCGAGGTAGGCGGCAAGGCTCTCGACGGCGTCCACGTTGTCGCAGCCCGCGTAGTAGCGGCGGTAGGGAATGCCCTCGGCGTACTTGTCAGTCAGCAGGTTCCCCTGGGCCAGCTGGACCGCGAGGGAGCAGTAGTTCTCGCTGGCGATCATCTTGAGGTGACTGCGCTGATCGGCCAGTTCGGACACGATCGCCTTTGCGACATCCGGGGACACGGCGTTGATGCATTCGAGGGAGGCAAGATAGGCTAACAGGCCGGGGTCGGGGCTGCCGCCTTCGGCCTGCGCCGCGGCCAGTGCTCGGGAGAGGGGCGAAGCGGTCACATCAGGATCCACAGGAGGGGGAGGTATGAAGGGCGCACCGGCTGGCGCTGCGACGTGAGCCATCTATGGTCCTCCTGAGAACGAGGTTCGGAGCCAGAATTCGAAATAGCGGGGCCTTAAACATGATCGGACCCTTTGGATAAGAGCAGAAAATGAAAAACGCCTGCGCATGCCCTATTCGGACAGCCCAGGCGATCGGCTGCTTCTCCAGGCCCGACGCTCCACCGTGGTCGATTCCACGCGTATCGCCAGTCACGCGGGCCTCACATCAAGATTCGGTGGGTAATATACGGGATTCCAACCGCACGTCAACCTTTGTTTGGCGTGCCGCCTAGTCCGAATCATCTGCATCGACGAAGGGGGCTCGAAGCACGTGGATCCGCTCGAGGGCTTCCCTTTTCAGCTGCCCTGGAGCCACGTCCTCAACGTCGCCCAGAGAGGCGTAGTACCTCGGGATAGAGAAGAAGATGTTGGTGTGGCGTCTCTGCTCTATGGTGAGATCGCGTTCCTCCATCGTGGCCTCAGCGGATTCGACAATCGAGGCCTGGATGCTCCGGAGCGGGAGTATGTGCTCCCGGGCCATGCGATACGTGCTTCCAAAGTCGCCCGATCGGTATGCCTGCACCATCCGGTCGGAGGCCTCTCGGGCCAGCTCGCCCGATTTCTCGTATTTAGCGCGGGATTCCGCCGGAAGGTGCTCCAGGACAACCTGGGTCTTCGCCAGCTTGTCAAGGAAGACGTCCAGCGCCATCTGGGAGAGCCGAGAGAGCTGCTCCGCGTAGGACTTCCTAAGCCGCTCAGCGGCCTCGGGATCCGAGGTCACGTAGAGGAGCGTCGTGAGATCAAAGGGAAGGACCCTGGCCCTGCTCCCCTGTGCTCCC
>JASLMQ010000405.1 GCA_030746455.1 Candidatus Latescibacterota bacterium | reverse complement strand
CCGAACGGGTGTCACCGATGCAGGTAAGCACCCGGATCAGCACCTCATCCACGATGGCGTCCGGGCAGGACGCCCCACAGGTGAGAGCCACGTCGAGCGGACGGCGCTCGGGGAGCCAATCCTCCGTGATCGTCACCTTATGCGAGTCCAGCCGATAGTGTCTGATGCGCGACGGAGACAGAATCTCCTTCGCATTCTGGACGAAATACGTGGGCATTGACGCCTCGCACAGCGCCACGATGTGCGCAGTGGTGGAGGAATTGTACCCGCCGACCACACTGGCCAGGTCCGCTCCCTTTTCGATCAGGGCATACGTTGCGTTCTGGTTCTCATTCGTCGCATAGCACAGGGTATCGGACGTGTCGGCGAAGCGCTCGGATAATGCCGATGCGCCGCGCCGATGCGACACGGCCTCGCGGAGCACCTGCGCGATCTCGCGCGTTTCCGAGGCCAGCATCGTCGTCTGATTCACCACACCGATCCGCTCGAGATCGCGGTCCGGATCGAATCCCTCCGAACACTTGTGCCCGAAGTGGGAGAAGAACGTCTCGCGTCCCTCCTCACCCCGAATGACCTGCGCCAGCACCCGCGCCTCCTCCAGATCCAGCACCACCACCGTCGGCCCGCTTCGCACGCTGTGCGAAAAGGTGGCCCGCGTTTCCTCATGCGTTGCCTTGCCGTGGATCACCACGGTGTACCCGGCCTCGCCCAGCTGGGCGCTCCGGTTCCACACCTTCCCGACGAAGGGACAGGTCGTGTTGTATGTAAACGGGTCGATACCCCGTGACGCCAGTTCTTCCTGGACCTCGAGCGTGGTGCCGAAGGCCGGCACCACCACGATATCCTCAGGCCTCAGCTCCTCCCACGGCACTACCTGCTCGCCCGAGGGGGAGAAGATGAACCGAACGCCCCGTTCCTGGAGGTCGAGGTTCACATTGGGGTTGTGGATCATCTCACTGAGGAAGTAGACCTGACGTCCCGAATTGCCCTCCAGGGTCCGGTAGGCGATCTCGATCGCGTTCTCCACGCCGAAGCAGAAGCCGAAATGCCGGGCAAGGAGAAACCGGACCGGGCCGAAGTCGAGAACGGAAGGCATGAGGTCCCGCTTCCGCACATCCGCTGCCTGCCGGGCCTCCTTCACCCGCGAGATGATCGAGCTCTTGTATATGGCCGGAATATCAAACTGCCTCATGCGTACTGTCCTCAGGATGGGTACAAGGACTCCAGGCGCAACTCCCCTCCGGGGTCGTCTGTAAGCTGAGGGCCGAGGACCGGCAGTCGCTTTTCCGTCTCACGCCTGCCCTGAGTAGCCGCTCTCCGAGCGGCGTATCGAAGGGTCTCACGACTGACGTCTCACGGCTGCATGGTAGGCCAAACGGGGGGGGGACCCCACTAGGATCAACCTGTGCTGCCGAACCCACCCCGTGTCTCGCGCTTCATCTCCTCGACCTCCTGCCAGTCCACCTGCGCCACGCGCACGAGGATGCCCTGCGCCAGCCGGTCCCCTCGATCGACCGCCACGGGCTCGTCGGTAAAGTTGTAGACCTGCACGCGGACCTCGTCCTCGGGTCCGTGGTAGTCCTGATCGATCACGCCCACGCCGTTCGAGACCATCAGTCCCCGTTTGAGCGGCAGGCTGCTTCGCGCGGCCACCATGAGCATGTAGCCGGGCGGCACCTCCACGACCACGTTCGCGGGAATCAGCCGGATCTCCCTGGGCGGCACGGTGGCAGCTTCCCGGCAGATCAGGTCGAACCCGACAGACCCGGGTGTCTCGTGTCTGGGTAGCGGCAGATCGTGATCTACGCGCATGATCCGAACATTCAGGGCAGCGTTGCTCTCCACGTTGGTCTCCGGCGTGCGTGCTCCTGGTATCCGATGTCACCAGGCATCCGTTGACGAAATCTCGGCCAGACGGCAGACGTGGAACGTCAGACGACGCAGCCGACTATGGCCGATCCCGCGTTCGTCGTCTCCCGGCGCACGGCCTAAGTTTAGCCCTGACGCCCAATGATGTCAACCTGTTTGGGGCACGTTCAGATGCTTAAGCAAAGATCTGCACGGTAGGCGAGATTTGCATTGCTTTGGCGCACGTTTTTCCTAAATTGCGCAAAATGCAAGCAGGGGCATTGGCGTGTGCCCGATGCTGAATCCAGGGCGCAACGCATTGCGCCCTTGCGACGGGCTGCTGCCTTTCCGTCTCACGCCTGCCCTCCGTAGCTGGCACCGCCAGCGAAGGAGGGTCTCACTTCTCACGTCTCACTTCCCTTTCTGAGGTTCTCCATGTCTTCACCAATCGACAACGCAACCTGGCTCTCTCATCTCCTCCCGCTTCCCCACGAGATCGCCATCGAGGACACGGTCGAGCTGCCTCCGGGCGAGGTATCCATCAGAACCGTTCCCGGCGCGGGTGACCTCGAGAGACACGCCGCTGAGGAGCTCGAGCAGTTCTGGAAGGAGCGGACGGGGGTCGAACCGACGGGCTCGGGGTTCGAGATCCTCCTTGGGGTTGCGGATGGGGAGGGACAGCTCGAGGGTCGTCCGACCGACGTGGCGGAGCTGAATTCGAGTCCGAACAGCGATCAGGCCTATGTGATCCGACCCGACGGCGGCCAGCGGCTGGTGCTGACGGCACTGACACCCAGAGGCGTGACCTATGCGGCGCAGACGCTCCGCCAGCTTCTCGAGCCTGTCCTCTCGCAGACCGCCGTCACGATCCCCCTCGCCGTCGTTACCGACTGGCCGGATATGGACGAGCGAGGTCTGTGGAACTTCCCCGATCCCGAAAGCTGGATTCCATGGATGGCATCGATGAAGCTGAACTACGGAAAGATGGCCTCCGCCAAGCCGGACCCAGTAGAGCCGGGCAAGCCCAACCGGATACCCATCGACCAGGATCTGATGGCCGATGCCCGTCTGAGGGCCTTCAACTATCTGCCGTACATCCTTCACCTCAACTTCCTGGGCGAATATGGGCTGTTCCGGGCCCATCCCAAGCTGGCCGGTCAGGGAGACAGCGCCCTGGCCGGGCGCTACTTCGCCCACAAGACCGGCAGTCAGCACCGCGCGCCCTGCGCCGCCAACCCCCTGCTCGCCGAGATCCTCTCCGAGTGGATGATGGACATCGCGTCTCAGGGTGCCGATGAGATCAGCTGCTGGCTCAGTGAGCGGCCCTGCCAGTGCGGCTGCGATCGCTGCACGTCGGTCGGGCAGCTCGTCTTGGAGACGCGCGCGTTCGTCGCGGCCTGGCGTGAGACCCGGAAGCAGTACCCCTCATTGCAGATCCGCATCTTCATGTCCACCACCACGACCGTCAGGAACTACCGAATCCTTGCGGAGCTGCCTCCGGAGGTCAGGCTCGAGCGCGCCTGTGCAACCGGGATGGAGCGTGTGCTCCGCATCCCTCGGGATCTGCTTGCCAATCCGTTGATGGATCACTATGCCGAGCAGGGCCGCTGGGTCGCCAGCTACGACGTGCCCATCGGCGCGAGCGGGCTGGTGGACACCCCGGAATTCAAGGTGCCCCAGTCGTCTGCTCACCGGATCAAAGATTTCGTGTCCCAGCTTGCACGCCGTCGCTACGCCGGCACCTACGGAATGATGGCGTGGGCCACCATGGGAAAGGAGACCTCCGGCTACTGTATCCAGGCCCTGGCCGAATGGTCGTGGAATGTGGAAGGGCGATCGGAGAGGGAGTTCGCCGTCGCCTGGGCAACACGGGAGGGCCATGACGATCCACAAGCGGTGGGCGAGTGGGCGGAGCTGATGGGGCCCGTCGAGTTCGACGTCTACGACTCGGATTTCCCCGTCTGCTACTCCTGGGGCAAGGCCGTCGAGATGATCCGGGAACGCCGCCGCCCCTACCTCGGCGAGGGCATGTTCCGCTACTACGCGAATGTCGACGCATTCGATGAGAAGAGGGGCCAGTGCGAGAAGGCGCTCCAGATCGCGGAAGCCTTCGAGTCTCCGCATCTGGCGAACGAGACCCGCGTCGTGCTCTCCTACGTCGATCTGGCAGGTGCCATCTACCGCATCGCTGAGAGGGTGGCCACCAGGGATCTGGCGGACCTGGCGGTCCAGGACGCCCTGCGGGAGGACGTGGAGGGTCTGGACCGCGCGGGTGAGGCGAACACGGCTGCGATCCGGGCGTGGCGGGGGGCTCTCGGCCCCGAACCGTGGCACGGCCGGGTGCACGACGCGATCCGGGCGACCGAATCGACCGTCACCGAGATCTCATCGGACGTCACCGACCGCTATCTCTACTGATCTACGGACGTACACGAGAAAGGGCCGGACCTCTGGGTCCGACCCGCCCTCGTACTCCTTGTGGTATAGATCCGTCCCGGCCTCAGCCCCGTTCGCGCCTTTCGTGGTGACCCGGCGCCATCGAGCCGTCCATTGCAGCCGAGCTATCGCAGAACGTCCAACGATCCGTCCCGCACAAGCGGTGCGCGGTGCAGATCGCTGCCGATGGCCACGTCGATGAAGACCTTCTGGGGCTCACCGTTCACCCACCGGTATTCGTAGCCCACGACGCCGTGCTTCAGCAGCTCGGCCAGGGCTTGAAGGAATGCTTCCAGCTGCTCGGGATCCATCTCTCCGACGAGGCCGGGCAGCTGCGCGGCGCCGCCGCCCAGGTTCAGCACCCGGTCCAGGCTTTCCAGCAGGCCGGGGCTCTGGGGGTCCAACGCGGCGTTGATGTCGCCTTCGGCGTGGAGCGCGCGATCGAGCGCCTCGCGCAGCCGCGGAGAGAGGCCGTTCAGCGTCAGCTCGAGCGTGTCTCCGGCAGGCGGCCTGGAAGCGTCCCGATGGACCACCCCTTCAACCGGGGCCTCCACCGGTGGCCTGATGTTCGCGTCTCCTCGGTCGGTCGCCCTTATCATGCCCTGCGTTTCTCCCGCCGGTTCGCTGTGGGGCTCTGCCGGACTACCAGCTCGGGCGCGCCTTTCCGGTCACGAAGTATTTCGTGGGACGGCTGAAGCGTTTGAGGTGGTTGCGCAGGCAGAAGGCGATGAGGGCGAACCCGCCGAGCAGCGCCCCGGCCAGGAACCAGGAGTCGGCCTTCAGGCGGGCAGCGTAGGCCAGATGGCCGCAGAACAGGCCGATCAGGAGGTGTGCCAGCACGATTAGGATGGGTAGCCAGTCCATGGTTGGCCTCCTTCCCTGTGTTTTCCTTTACTTAGGACGACGATTTAAATATTTATAGAACTATTCTATATTACTTGGTATTTTCTGTACGTACTATCGGCAGATCCCAGCTCGCCTTAAGGTGTTTCGGTGGCTGCCGGGCCGCCTGATTGACGCCTTGCGCACGTCGGGACTACGACCAGCAGCAACCCCACGGACTGGAGAAAGCCATGGCCTACCGCACCCCCCGGACGGTATCGGAATTCTGCAGCACCGTCGTCCCCATGGTCCGCCGCCGGACGCAAGGTAAACGCGCCCTGGATGATATCCGCGCCATCGTGGAGACCGACCGGTGGAACTCCTTCGACCGGTTCCACGATACGACCAAGACCCTGGTGCGGCGGTACCGGGAGGCCGGGGTGTCGGCCGAGGTGGACGCCTTCCAGACCGGCGGCCGAATCGGGACGGGACGGTGGATCATCCAGGAGGCCGCGGATGTCCGGTCCGCAACGGTGGACATTTTGACCCCGGTCCGTAAGCGCATCGTGGATTTCGCCAGCAATCCCTGGCACGTGGTTCAGTGGAGCGCGGCCACACCTCCGAGGGGCATGGTCAATCCACTGGTAGTCGTTGACGATGCCCAGGCACTCAAGGAGATGCGTCCTGGTGCGCTCACCGGCAAGATGGTGCTCACCGGCCTGAACCCGCGGTCCTACCTCTCACAGTTCGTCGACACGTGCGCCGCCGGTCTCATCGTGCACAGTCCGGTCCCGCATCTGCCCAACGCAACCGCGTGGACCAAGCTCGGCTGGGGTGGCATCCCCATCGGAAACGCCGCCTGCCAGCTGGTGTGTCTGGCCCTCTCAGACAGCCGTGGGAAGGCGCTTCGAAAGCTCGTTGAGAAGCACGGCACGCTCACCCTTCGCACCAAAGTGGATATCCGCAAGTACGTCGGCACCCACGATGTGGTCAGCGGCGTGGTCGAGGGTGCGGACGACTCGCAGGACGAGGTCTGGGTGCTGTCACACAGCGCCGAGCCCGGCGCCCTGGACAACGCGTCGGGTTGCGCTTCCTGCCTCGAGATCGCCCGGGTCCTCGAGAGCCTGATCGCCGATGGCTCGCTCCGGCGCCCCCGTCGATCGATTCGCTTCCTGAACGGGTACGAGTGCTACGGCTTCTTCAAGTACCTGGAGGACGTCAAGCGCTTCCAGACCCCGCTGGCGGGCGTGGTCATCGACACGATCGGCTCGAAGCCGAGTGTGTGCAACGGCAGACTCGAATGGCACGCCACAATCCCGATGTCGGCCGGATTCGTCGACCGTTTGGGCGAGCGGATGCTCCGTGCGGCCCTACGGCTGAACAACCCCGGGTATCGTCTCCATCTGAAGCCTTTCCAGCCCACGTCGGACACCCTGATCGGCGATCCCCAGTACGGTTTCCCCTGTCCGTGGTTGACCACCCATTATCGCGGCCCCGGCGAGGCCTCTCTGGCCTACCACACCTCGGCCGACGATCTCAGCCAGGTCAGCGCCGCCGGGATGGCCGCCTGCACGGCCGCCATGGCCGGCTACCTCTACTACCTCGCCGACGCGGGTAGCAGTGAGGTCGCGGATCTGGCCACCTGGGAAACCGAATGGACTCTGAAGCAGATCCGCGACGCAGGCCGGAAGGCCGCGGCCCTCGCACGCCACCAGGGAGAGCTGCACGGTATCGCTCTGGAGAAGCTGAAGCGATGGATGTGGGGGGGAAGCAGGCAAGAGATCCTCGAACACCTCGCCAGATGCGAAGCCCGGGTACGCGAGGCGGCGAAGGCGGCCGGGGGTGGACGGTCAAGATCCCGCCGGCCCCGATTCTCGGGAGGGACGGATGTTCCCCGGCGTACTGCCCCCCTCTCGCCCAGCCTCGAGAACACGGCCGCTCCCCTATCGGGGCGGATCCAGAGAGCAAACCTGAAGCCGTGGGCGTTGTTCTGGGCGGACGGGCGGCGTACGCTCTCGCAGATCGCCGAGGCCATCGGTTACGAGACGGGGTCGGAGGCAACGGGCGAACAGGTCGTGGACTTCTTCGAGGCGCACGAAGATCTCGGCTATGTCGACTTGATCCCCAGGACCGAGCGCATCCCCCGGTCAGGGCTGATCGAGGACCTCAAAGGACTCGGCCTCGAGCGGGGCATGGATGTGATGGTCCACAGCTCCCTGTCCGCCATCGGCTACGTGGAGGGCGGCGCCGACACGGTCATCAGCGCCCTTCTGTCCGTGATCGGAGCCGGGGGCACCCTCGTCATGCCCTCCTTCAACCACGGTGGCGCGGCGGTCTTCAATCCCCTTGCCACACGCACGACCAACGGCGCCATCCCCGATGCCTTCTGGCGCCGACCCAACGCCGTTCGCAGCCTCCACCCCACCCACCCGGTCGCGGCCGTGGGGCCCGGGGCCAAGGCGCTCTGTAGCGGGCACATCGAGAGCGGCGTGTGGACCGCCGACAGCCCGCTGGGATGCTTCGTGCGCGGTGGAGGCTTCATCCTGTCGATCGGCGTGGGCCACGAAGCCTCGACCGTCACACACGTGGCTGAGGTCTCAGTGCCCTGTGGATGCATCGACCCGCACGGCAGCACCGACCGGATCGTCTCGGAAGCGGGCTTGGTGGAAAAGGTCCCGGGCGTTGCCTTCCGCAGCTCTCCCTGTCCTGTGTCTCGCGACAAGCTGGCTCCTGCCCTGAAGCGTCGGGGCCTGCAGAAGGAGGGCATGGTCGGCCACGCGTCGTCCATTCTCGTCAAAGCGCTTGACCTGTGGAAGGTCCGACGCGAGCACCTGCGCCGTGTCTGTCCTGGCTGTCCCATCATGCCACGGCGGCGATGATTGGTGATGGTCGATCGGCGATCAGCGATTGCGGATTGTGGTTTGGCCGTCCAATCAGCAATCACCGATCAATAATCACCGAGGAAGTCCTCCGAAGCCACTTCAGGTCCTCCGAAGCTGCAACCTGTCCACCGAAGCCTTGGCGAATGTGGACGCAGCCAAGGAGGATGTGGCGAAGGAGGATCACCAATCCCAAGGTTGTCACCCGGATAGACCCCACTCTACGAGGAAAGCGGCACGATTCAGACGAGAAGGGATCGGACGATGGGCCAGAATCGGTCCTGGTGGAGGACTCGGCAGCGGAAACAGTACGTCGAGTCGTGTACCACAGTCCTTGCAGGCAGGTTGGCAACCCGCGACGGGTCCGTCCTGATGGCGACGTCATGTGACGGCAACGTGATGGGACGTGTCTACGCACAGCCCGCACGCCAGCATCTCGGCCGGGTGCCGCGCTGCTTTGACGCCCCTGCGCCGACGACGTGGTCCGAGTACCGAGACCAGGTCGAGCGCGGCAACACGTGCGTGGGCCACCTGTCAGTGGAATCGACGTGCCGCTGCCTGCTGGCGGCCGGACACTTTGGCGACAGCATCACGGGGGGCATGAACGAGCACGGCCTGAGCCTCGGGATCGAGTACATGGGCATGCGGCCCGAGCTGGTGAACCGCCACGGGACGGTCAGCCCCTGCAGCAGCCACTGGACCAGCTCCCTGATCGCCAACGGGCTGCTGCGTGCCGCCAGTGCCCGCGACGCCATACGCCTTATGGGCACCTTGGCGGAGGAACACGGGTTCACCTACTACTGGGCCCCGGAGGCCGGCTGTGCCATCCCGGTCGTGGACGGCAGGGAGGCGTGGATCATGGAGATCTTCGGGCCGGGTCCCGACTGGGCCCCGGGTTGCGGCCGGCCCGGCGCCGTGTGGTGCGCACAGCGTGTTCCGGACGGCGAGATGACGTGCAACGCCAACCGAAGCCGCATCGGCGCCGTTGACGTGGCACGTGTGGACGAATTCATGGCCTCGCCGAACCTGCACAACTTGGCCGAGGATCTGGGGCTGTGGCGCCCGGGAGATGAGTTCGTCTGGCGTGAGGTCTACGGCGTGCCCGGCGGTCGCGGCAACCTGCTTCGGGAGTGGGCGGCTTTGAGCGCCGCGGCTCCGTCGCTGGGTCTACAGGTAACCGGCGACCCCGGGCACGATCGGTACCCCTTCTCGGTGGCGCCGGACGAGGCTGTCGACGTCGAGTCCCTGGCAGCCCTTCTGCGTAACGGCTACGAGGGCACACCCTTCGACGTGACCGAGCAACCCGCCTTCCAGCTGCCTGACCGCAAGAGCCCACTGGCGCGGCCCTTCGGCGACCGCGAGCTTTTCGATCTGTTGGGCATCGAGCCGGAGCGTTGCATCGGCACCGAGGCCAGCGGCTATGTCTACGTGTCACAGATGAGGGAGGGACTGCCCGCACCGATAGCGGGCTGCATGTGGTTCACCCTCGGACCGAGCTACACCAGCTGCCTGGTGCCGATCTACGCCGGTGTCACCGAAGTGCCGCCGTCCTGGAGCGACCTCCCCGACTTCACACGTGTCGATCGAAACCAGGTACAGTGGAAGTTTCAGCTCGTCGAAGATCTGACCTGCCTGCGATATCAGGACGCCATCGCCGACGTGCGCGCCGTCTTCCAGCCTGCTGAGGCACGCTTCCGGGCCCTGCAGCAAGAGGTCGAGACCACCGCCCGCCGGGTTGTCGAGCGCCAGGGCGAGGAGGCGGCACAGCGCTTCGTCACCGACTACTGCCGCGCGTGCATGGAGCGCATCGATAGGGCCTACGACCAGCTGGTGGACTGCCTGATGTTCCGCTACCTCTACAGCTATTCGGAGGCGGCGCCGCCGTCGTTGCCGCGCATCGAGGTACCTGAGATCCCGGTGATGGGGCGGGGCGTGAGTGGGTTACCCTGTCGGGATGATACTGGAGACCCTTGCGACGGCCATACTGCCCGAAATACTTGACAACAAAGGGCCATTATCGTACACTGATTCTAGGATTCGAGACCCGTTTGCCAGGCTCATATAACTCGACGAACCCGTTCGGAGGCCGCCGTAGATGATCCAGGATATCCAATCCCTCTTGAACGACTGGCCCTACCAATCAGAGAAGCTCTGCGTCCGAAGGATTGACGGCGACGACAGCCGGGGGAAGATCCAGCTTCGCATTGAAATGGGCATTCTCCAGATGGAGACGGAAGGGCGTCCAGACGGCAAGGAGCCTCACGGATACGAATCGCTGCTCCATTACTATAGGGCCCAGGCAGAGGCAGCCGAAGGTGAGAGCAAGGACTTCACGGTGAATCCCGAGGACTGCATGGCGCTGCAAATGGAAGCCCTGCAGTACTACCACCGGCGAATCAGCTACCTCGAGCTCGGGGAATACCAGCGGGCCCAGGATGACGCGCAGCGCAACCTGGACCTCTTCGACTTCGTCAAACAGCATGCAGCCGAGGAAGAGGACCGCCTCAACATGGAGCAGTACCGCCCCTTCGTAATCGGGCACCGCGTGCGTGCCGCGGTACTGCAGACCCTCGAGGACAAGAACTTCGACAGGGCCCTCAGGGAGATCGAGGCGGGAATCGAGGAAATCCAGAGCTTCTTCGAGGATTTCGACCGGCCCGACCTGTTGGACGAAAGCGAGGAGATCGCCTTCCTCAAGGAGTGGGCCGACGAGATCCGCAAGGACCGTCCCAGATCGCTGGCACAGGACCTCGGAGACCAGTTGAGTGAGGCCGTTCGGCTCGAGGACTTCGAACGCGCCGCAGAGCTGCGGGACAGACTCCGCACCATCTCCGAGAACTGATGGAGATCCACACGTTTGGCAAAGCACGAAGTCGAGGCCGAGGAGGAACGTGAACGCGCGATTCTGGTCGGCCTGATTCTCCCCGAAGTGTCGCACCAGGAGGCCAAGGACACACTCGACGAGCTCGAACTGCTGGCCGACACGGCCGGCGCTGTAGTCCTGGGCCGCGTGACTCAGGCACGGAAAAACGTCGACCAGGCTTACTTCATCGGGCAGGGCAAGGCCGCTGAGCTGGCCCTCCAGGTGAAGGAGCAGAAGGTCGACGTTGTCATTTTCGACGATGATCTGTCCCCCGCCCAGCTTCGGAATCTGGAAGAGGAGATCGGCTGCAAGATCGTAGATCGAAGCCGTCTGATCCTCGACATCTTCGCGGGCAGAGCGAAGACGCGGGAAGCCCAGACCCAGGTCGAACTGGCCCAGCTGAACTACATGCTTCCCAGACTGACGCGCCAGTGGACCCACCTGTCCAGACAGCAGGCGGGGCATGGTGGCACCACCGGCGGAATCGGCACGCGGGGTCCGGGCGAGACCCAGCTCGAGGTCGATCGTCGGGCACTGCGGCTACGAATCCGGACCCTGTCCAAGGCCCTGGACAGGATCGCTCGACAGCGCGCCGTGGGGCGCAAGCAGCGGTCGAGCACCTACCGAACGGCCCTCGTGGGCTATACGAACGCGGGCAAGTCCACCCTGATGCACGCACTCAGCGGGGCCGATGTGCTGGTTGAAGACCGTCTCTTCGCCACCCTCGATTCGACGACCCGAAGGGTCTATCTGGGCTACAATCGGGAGGTGCTCCTCACCGACACCGTCGGCTTCATCCGGAAGTTGCCCCACCACCTGGTCGCGTCCTTTAGAAGCACGTTAGAGGAAACCGTCGATTCGGACCTCCTGCTCCACGTGGTCGACGCGAGCCACCCCGCCTGCGAAGAGCAGATCGGATCCGTCTTCGAGACGCTGGAGTCCCTCGGCATCGCCGAGAACCCGATGCTCACAGTCTTCAACAAGGTCGACATCCTCCAGGATCCGGGCAGACGCGCCTACTACGAATCGGAGTACCCCGGCAGCGTCTGGATCTCTGCCCTCACCGGAGAGGGATTGGACGACCTCAGGAACGCAATATACGAGAGAATCGAGGGTGATCGAACCGTACTGACGCTCAGGATTCCCCAATCGGAGGGCAAGCTGCTGTCGGAGATCTACGACTGCGGCGAGATCCTGAGTACCCGGTACGAGTCCAACGACGTGATTCTGGAGGTTAGCCTGAGCCGGCACCACGCCCACAGGCTGCTTCCCGAGGGCCGCTACCGGGTGAGCGCATAGTTGAATCCCTGAATGAGAATGGGCTCGCCTGCGGACGCTTCCGTTGGCGAGCCCATTTCTGCTTCGCGAACCAGAACCGGCCGGAGCCGGCTCCATCTATCCGACGGCCTCCTTCGCCTCCTGCGGCTGCTGTTCCGACGGCACCACCGCCACATCCCCACCCGTCGGGCCCCCGGCGTCGCAGAATCCCCGGAATTCCGCTCCCTCTTCGATGATCAGCACCCTTGCGGTCACATCGCCGATCAGCACCGCACTCGATTCGAGCTTGACCTGATTCCGCGCCTGAAGCGATCCCTCCAGCCGCCCGGCGATCAGGGCGTCGCCCACCTTGACCACCTCGGCCCTGACCTCTCCGGCGGGACCCACCACCAACGTCCCGGACGCCGCCAAACGGCCACTCAGGGTACCGTCGACACGAATCCCCTCCTGGACTTCGAAGTAGCCGTCCAATACCGTGCCCTTCCCGACGACGGTATTGACGACCACCTTCCCCTCACCGCGTTTCGTGATCCCCATGGTGGTTACCAGAGCCTTCGGATAAGAATCGATTCAGGGCAGGTACTCTCTGGGGTCCCCGGCTCGACCCCCTTCACGCACCTCATAGTGGAGATGCGGCCCACTGCTGCGTCCGGAGGTGCCCACAAGCCCGATCGGCTGCCCCCGACGCACCTCGTCCCCGACGGACACGAGCAGGGAAGAGTTGTGGCCGTATCGGGTCATGAAACACCCGAAATGATCAATCGCCACGAGAAGTCCCAGCGTCTCGTCCCGTCCCGCGTAGACAACGCTGCCGTCAGCCGTTGCCACGACGATCGTGCCCTCCGGCGCGGCGATATCGATGCCCAGATGCCGGTTCGGCAGGAGGCCCTCACGATCGTCGTATTCTGCAGTTACCCAGCCCACGGATCGCGGAACGGGCCAGATCGACGGCATCCAACGCGGGTCCATCGGCCTCCGCTGCGCGGTCCGCCCGCCCAGCACTGTTGCGATTCGCTGCGACTCCTTGACGTCCGATGCATCCACGCGCGGGGCCAAAGACACGGCGTAGGCGAACGGGGCGATCGCCGCGCCAGTTGCGGAAAGCATATCGCGCAGCTGCTGGTCCACCTGCTTGATGTGGCCGACCGTCTCCGCGAGCTCGTCCACGCGGTCGACCTCGGCCTGAAGGAGCGCGTTGGCACCCTTGAGCGTAAGCGCCCTGCGCTCCCAGCTCCTGGCCTCCCAGTAGAAGACCCCCCCGGCGAGAACCAGCGCCAGCAGAACCGCCAAGGCCCCCACCATTCCCCTGAGGAGCCAGAAGCTGACCTTGAACTCCAGGGTCCGGGATCCATCGTCGGGTATGATGAGCACCGAAAGCTGTCTGCGACGCCGTATCAGCAACCTGAACGTCCTCCACTCGCATCCCAGCGCGATCGCAAAGCCAATATATATCGGGAGATACCAAAAGTCAACAGAGATGGCGAACACCGGGCCGCAGCCCGGATGGGACCGCCGAAATGGCGGCTCAGAAGGCCAGCGGCGAGGCCCGAAGCGGAGAGCTCCGCCCCGACGCCGAGACGAACTCCGTGGCGCCCTGGGGTCCTTCTGTCAGAACCAGCCCACCACCGACTGCGCTCTCCAGGCTACCCCTGAGCCACAGACTTCCCCCCTCCAGTCCATAGATGACCGGCGGTCCCCCAACCGGAAGGAAGGCGACAAGGCTCCCCAGACCGGAGACGGTCAAGGCACGAGTTCCTTCCTGGGTCACCGGCGCACCCCAGGTCTTCACGAAATGCCCACCGGCAAAGCGGTACACGCGCCCTTCGCCTCCCTCGTCTCCGGCCCCGACTTCCAGCACCAGTCCCATCCCGCTAGCTCCTCCCGGCCCCGCAATGGCGAGGTCGCCTACGTGCATGGGGATATCGAGCTGAGCATGGCCCCGCAGCCTTCCGGCTTCCAGACGGTACAGGACCACCGAGGTCTGTCCCAGCTCCGCCTCGTCGCCGATGGCATAGAGCGTGACGATCAGCTCGTCCCGGCCATCGCCGTCGACATCACCTGCTGCCACGCGGTCGCTCCACTCCCCGTCCAGAGCCTCCGCGTGCCGGACACCAAGTGATCCGGCCTGCCAGGCGAATACCACCAGGCGTCCTCCTCCCACCGCAGCCACCTCGGACGTACCATCGCCGTCCAGATCGCCGCACGCCACATCGACCACCTGGTTCAGATCGAGCCCAGCCCCCATCGGCGCAAACAGCCTGCCCTCTCGCCGGTAGACCTCAATGCGCCCCCGCCCGGAAGAGGGGGAATCGGTGACAGGCCGGAACGGCCCGACCCGGCCCCCTATGACCAGCTCCCGTATGCCGTCGCCGTCGACATCGCCCGAGGCGAATCGCGGACGCGAGATCTCGCCGACCTTCAGGGTCTCTCCCCACGCCACCTGCGAACCCAGTCCCATAGCCAGCAAGATCACCCCCGACACAAGGTACAGTCTTGCCAGAGGCGCGGTTCTCCACGCCCGCCTCCTTGCACCG
>JASLMQ010000404.1 GCA_030746455.1 Candidatus Latescibacterota bacterium | reverse complement strand
GGAGGCGACCTGACCTGGCCGATGGCGGCGGGTCAGACGGTTGTGCTGTTCACCGAAGGGTACGGCGACCCGGATCTGGAACGGGAGGCGGGGGAGATCAGAACAGCTGCTGCGCGGTGGCTGAGCGTCTAGCCTTGACCTAGTGAAGAGGCGGAACTACGAAAGACGCCCCGGCTTACGACCTGCCGGGGCAGGCTCCAGACGCGAACAAGGCGGGAGTTTGCGCAGGACAACGGGGGTTACAGTGCGAGGAGGGGAGATGGAACTAGAGCATCCGGTGCTGGATCACGAGATCGACAAGAGCAAGGCATCCGAATACGAGGCGGCGACAGAGCGTGCAATGGGGATGGAAGAGACCGAGTGGATCGGATTCGTTCCCGAGTACGGCTTTGTCAGCTACTGCGAATGCCCCAGCTGCTACGGGGGCGTTCAGGGCCTGGGGGTATTCGAATGGACCGTTGAGGATTCGCAGGCTTTAACGTGCAAGTACTGCGGCACGGTGGTCCTTCCCAGCGACGTGTACGAGGAGCAGCACGTCTTGTCAGGTGAGAACAGTGCGGGTGAGGAAGTCCATCTGCCGTACTACCTGAACGAAGAGCTCGGGGTAACCCACTTCTTCAGCATGTACCGCCAGCTGCCCAGGCGTCAGTGGCTCCTGGAGCAATGCACGGCCCTGGGTAAGGCCTATCAGGCCACCGGTCTCGAGGCATATGCACGACGGGTCGTGCTGATACTCGATCGATGCGCGCAGGTCTACCCGCACTACCCCGCTCTGCACAATCGCTCCTCGCGTGACGTGCGATTCTGCGAATCACAAAACCCGCCCTTCAGCTGGGATGCGGGACGCTGGGGATACTTCCACTGCGAGATCCCGAAGCAGATCATTGCTGCCTACGATATGGTCTGGGAGAGCCCCGAGTTCGAGAACCTGTCGGAGGAGCGAGGGTATGGGGTCAGGCAGAAACTGACCGACGACTTCCTGAGGAAGACCTACGAGGTGGCTTCTTCGAGCGACTACCACGTGGGAAACGTGGTGGGCTATGACGTTGCCGGTGTGGCAATGCTCGGGCGGGTGATCGAGGAGCCCCGCTACGTCCACGAGGCCTTCCGATGGATGGTGCAGAACCTCGACGAGGGCTTCTTTGTCGATGGCCACTGGCACGAGTCCCCATCCTATCACTATATGACCGTGGGCGGATTGAGACGGGCGTTCGCCACCGTGGCAGGATACTCGGATCCCCCTGGCTACGTCGACGCGGTGGACGGCACCCGGTTCGACGACCTCGATCCTGAACAGGCGCAGTCCTTCTGGGCCAAGGTGCACCACGCCACGGAATCGCTCGACTTCCCCAACGGCTGCTCGACGCCGGTGCACGACACCTGGGCCAACGAGGTACGATCGCGACCTCGAGAGACCACGATGTCGACCATTGCTCCGGCGTATGGCCACGCATCTCTGGGTCGGGGCGTGGGCGAGGACCAGATGCAGGCTCAGCTGCATTTCTCGGGCACCCACGGACATCACCACTTTGACAATCTCAATCTCACGCTGTTCGCCAGGGGACGCGAGATGCTGTCCGACCTGGGGTACACGTGGACCCAGATGCGCCATTGGTGCAATTCCACGCTGTGCCACAACACGGTGGTGGTCGATCGGGCGGACCAGGACGGCGGCCAGACCGATGGCAATCTGATCCGGTACTTTCCGAACACCGACGGCATCTCCGTCGTGGAGGCCGATGGAAGCCGGGGATACAAGAACATCGCCGATCTCGACCTGTATCAGCGGCTGCTGGTGATGATCCCGGTCAGCGAGTCGGACGCCTACGTGGTGGACCTCTTCCGCGTCCGGGGAGGATCCATCCACGATTGGTCCCTTCACGGCGACGCCGACGAAGACACCAGCGTTCGATGCGGCGTGATACTTGATCCCCCACGCAAGTGGATGCTGGAGCCGGGTGAGGCCTGGGAAGATCCGGCGCACAAACGGACGAAGTTTCATCCCTATGGCATGTTCCGGGATGCTGCCCGAGCGCGGGTCGATGGCGTGGCCACGGTGGATTTCGAGTATCCTGGTGATCCGAGGCGAGGAATGAGGGTGCACCTCGGCGCGTTCTCCGAGGCTGTGGGGGATACGAGCGCTCCACTGGAGCTCTGGCTGGGACGCTCGCCGTCGGTCCGCAGGATGGGACGAGGGGGAGACGGGGACATGAGGAAGCTGTACGACTTCTGGATGCCCCATCTGGTGGGCCGCCGGGAGGGCGCGAGTCCGCTCACCAGCACGTTCGTTGCCGTGGAGGAGCCGTTCTCGGGGGACCCGTTTATCCAGGGGGTCGATCTGTTGCCGCTCGAGCCCAGCGATTCCGGTGCGGTGGCCCTCAGGATCACCCATCAGGACGGGGTCGATACGGTCATCAGTACGCTCGACGGACCGCCCTATCCCGAGCGTACCACCCAAGACGGCGTGCGCGTGCGAGGCCGGCTTGGTGTTGTTCGTACATCCGAGGAAGGGGAAGCTCGGATGTGGCTCTTCGAAGGAGAGGAGCTTAGCCTGGGAGATTCGCGACTCGACACGGAGAGGTCGCTGTACGAAGGCCGGATCGTGGGGTCGTTACGCAAGGCAGATGGAGACGAGCACGACGCCTTCATCGTGGAGGGAGACCTCGCGGAGGGCGGTGGCCTGAAGGGCGTCTGGATGATCGTGACGCACGGCAACGGACTCACCCACGGCTATGAGATCGATCGGATCGATCGGCACGGCGGGAAGTTGCTTGTGGTGCTGGCCGACGACCACGGCCTGCGAATTGACGGGGAAACGACGGGCGAGGCCTATTTCCCGCGGCGGGACATCACAGCGCAGAACACCTTTGTGATCCCGTTGGCGGCCACAGTGGCAGATGGGACAGCGTGACGGATATCGAGATCCACAGGGACTACGTCCGCAACGTGATCCAGCTGAAGCTCTGGCGTGTGAAATGGCTCGCCCGCGAGGAGGGTATGCCCTTCGAGGAGGCCATCCAGAAACGCGTAGGCCTCTACTGGAAGACGACCCTCGCATCGGACTGGAAGTCCGGGCCGGTGCCCGATGGCGACTGGGGGAGCGTACTGGTGGATTTGGTCCGGATCTGTGAAGCGCACCGGGTTGACGCATCTTCCGAGGCGTTGGAGTCGGAGGGGTTGAACCTATTGTGGCCGTGGGTGGAGCCCAGGCTCGAGTCCGACCTCGAGTCCGATGCCGAATGGGTCTATCGGTCGGGCAACTGCTTTCGGTACCAGTTCGATCCGTCCTATCACTCGACTGAAGGCGAAGACTATCTCACCCTCCACTTCAGGAACGCCTTCCGTCCCGATTCGCCGTTCCGACGGCTGGACGACCTCGCGGGGATGCTCACCACGGCGCTTGAGAAGGCTGTGGCAGAACGCCCGGATGTGAAGATGGCCCAGATGGGCAGCTGGGTCAACAGTGTGCCGGCCTTCGCCAGCATCTTTCCGGCTCCGTGGACGGACAACGCGGTTCACGGCGGTCCGGCTGGCCATCTGGGATGGTGGGGGCAGTTCATGGACAGACGGGGTGGGTTCCACAAGAAGAACGCCGACTGTTTCCGGTCGACGGGCGAGTTCCCCTACACGCACCTGCTCTCTCAATGCGGGATCTCCGATCTGCAACGACATCTCTCTGAGGCGCCGTGGCACGCCCTCGATGGCGCTGACCGAGACTGAGCTGAATCCCGAGGTACCTCGGTTCCAGGAGCAAGACCTTCATGTCACCATCGAAGAAACGGATCGCAGACGCGTTCGCATATCGGGCGCCGGACCGGACGCCACTCTTCGAGATCTACTCGCCGTTTCATCCCGTCTACTGGGACATTTGCGGACGCAACCCCGCAACCGACGCCGGGATGTACTGGGACGCACTGGCGGAGGGCATCACGCGTGAGGAGCTTCTCGACCTGCACGTGGACGCCCAGTACGAGATCAACCGGTACTTCGAGCTGGACATGGTCCGGTACAACGGGGTACCCGCGGTTCTGGATCCGCGACCGGCGAAGACGGGGGAGCACACGTGGACGCGCAACGGCCTGAAGTACCATCGCGATTCGAAGACGGACCTGGTCGTGCTGGACAACCCGGCGGAGGACCAGAGCTACAGCCACCGGTACCTGGAGGAGGAGACGCGTCGGGAGGTGGAGGCGTGGGACGGAACGTGTCCGGAGATCGGCAGGGGGAAGAATGCCTTCACGGAGCGGATTCGAAGGCGCGCCGAGGAGGACGGCATGGGCTGGGTCTATATGGTGGAGATTGGTGCGGGAACGGGCGTGGCGTTCTACCCGCCCTTCCTGCTGATGTGGATGGTCGAGTCGCCCGACCTCTTCCAGCGGTGGATTGAAAAGCAGAAGCTTCCGGTGTTCGAGCGCACGCGGCGCCTCATCGAGGACGGTGCCGAGGTGGTGGCCATGGGCGGCGATGTGAGCTGTGACAAGGGTCCCTTCATCTCACCGGCCATGTACAGAGAGTTCATCCTGCCGGTGATCCGGGAACACGTGGAGATCATCCACGACATGGGGGCGAAGGCGGTGTACACCTCGGACGGCAATCACTGGCCCATCAGGGATATGTTCTTCTTCGAGTCGGAGATCGACGGATACAAGGAGGTGGACAAGGCCGCCGGGATGACGTGGCCCCGTCTGATCAAGGAGGGTGTGGCGGACCGGGTTTGCATACTCGGCAACATGGACGCACGGCACACCATGTGCTTGGGCAGCCCGGACGACGTGGAGCGCGAGGTGATCGAGTGCCTGGATCACGGGCGCAGGAGCCCGGGCGGGCACATCCTGCACCTGAGCCACTCGGTACACGAGGACATCCCGGTGGAGAACTACTACGCACTCGTCAACGGGTACCGGAAGTACTTTGGAATGGATCGCCTATCCAGACCTTGAGGCGTCCGGACCGACCGGAAGATGGGATACTCGGAAGGCTTGAAGCAGGGGTTTATGGGGCCCAGGTCTTGGCCCTCTCGGCGTATTCGCGGGCCTGGGCGGCGATGTCGACGCCGACCTCCTCAGACCAGGCCGCCAGTAGCTGCTGGTAGATCGGGCCGGGCTTCCCGTTTCCAACAGGCTGGAATTCGAACCGGGTGATGGGAAGCATGCAGATGGTAGTGCTGGTCCACCAGGCCTCGTCGGCCTCGCGGACGTCATAGGGTTCCAGGTCGGCTTCGTGCACAGGGATGCCGATTTGTGTCGCCAGGTCCATGCAGACGCCCCGCGAGACGCCGCGCAGGATGTTGTGTGGCCTGGGTGTGAAGATCTCGCCTCCGCGGACCATGAAGAAGTTGTTGCCGGTGCCTTCCGTGATGAAGCCGCGCTCGTCGGTGAGCAGGGCCATCGCTCCCTTTTCGATCCGAGCGGCCTGGCGGTTGGCGATCTGGTAGAAGATCCGGCTTCGATTCTTGGCCTTCGGGTCGATGAAGCGCGACGGTACGGATTGCTGGGGCGTGGTGACGAAATGGCTGCCTGTCTCGTACTTCTCGGCAGAGCCGCCTATGTGACGGATGAGGGGCAGGACGTTGATGGTGACGATGGGATCCGTGCCCTCATTGACGAGGGTGTCGTAGAGTCCCAGGGCCCCACGGGATGCGTCGTGCATGATCTGGAAATCGTACCCTTCGAGGGCCGGCAGGTTCCTGTCCACGGTTTCCAGAGTGGCGGCTCCCATCTGATCGATGGTCAGCCCGCAGTCGATCTCGGCATAGCGCATCGAGCCATAGAGCCGAACGAGGTGTTCGTGAAGCTTGTAGGGCTTCTGGTTGAAGGAGCGGGTCATCTCGAAGACCATGTCGCCGAACATGAGCGACGAGTCGAAGATGGAGATGCGGGCCTCCCGTTCGGGTACGAATTCGCCGTTGAAGTAGACCAGTCGTTGAGGCATCGCGTAGCTCCCCTGGAAACGAGCGGCTGGGTGAACAGCCATCGACAACGATCTGAGGATGTACATCAGGCCGTGTGTCACAACAGTACAACCGGCACTGCCCCTTGGGTAGCGCAATCTCGAGTGCCCGTCGAGATGCGCGCAGGCTGCCTCAGCGGCGTCCACAGGCGATAGACAGGAGGGCCATGCTATGAAGACGACCCTGATCGCCGAGATCGGCGAGAACCACTATGGAAACTGGGACATCTGTCGCGGCATGGTGAGGGAGGCGGCAGCCAACGGGGCCGATTTCGCCAAGTTCCAGACTTACACGGCCGAGCAGTTCGGCCAGGACCACCCGTGGTACGCCGAGTTCAAGAGAGTGGAGATGCCCGTCGAGGTGCACTTCGAGATGCAGGGGCATTGCCAGGAGCTGGGCATTGGGTTCCTGTGCTCCACCTTCTCACGAAAGTCAACGGCCTTCCTGGTGGAGGAGATGGGGTGCACGGTGCTCAAGCTCGCCTCGAGCCGTGTGACCGACCTGGATCTGCTGGACGATGTCAATGAACGTGCGGAACAGGTGAAGACGGTCTATTTGTCGACAGGGATGTCGACGCTGGACGAGGTCCGGACGGCGGTGAGTCGGCTGAACAGGATCGAGACGCTCTGTGTTCTGCAGTGCACGAGCCAGTATCCAACGGAAGACGAGAACGTGAACCTCCGTGCGATGCTCACGCTCAAGGAGACGTTTCCAGACCGCGGCATCGGATTCAGCGACCACAGCCGGGGTCTGGAGGCTAGTGTCGCTGCGGTAGCCCTCGGCGCGCAGGTCATCGAGAAGCATTTTACCTACAGCACGCGACTGCCGGGAGACGATCACGAGGGGGCGCTGACGCCAGGTTCCCTGGCCGAGCTGGTGCGGCGCATCGAGCGCGTGGAGACCATGCTGGGACAAGCTGAGAAGATACCCCTGCCCGCAGAGGCGCTGGCCAGGGAGGCCCTCCGGGTGACCATGCGCGAGGTGGGCTTCGGCTAGAGTCGAGTGCAAGGGAGACCGGATGTGAGTACGAGCGAGATGACGAGCCGCGAGCGGATGCTGGCCGCGATGACGGGGGCCGCCCACGACCGGGTGCCCTTCTCCCCCTATGTCGGCCAGGGGTCCGTGGGCGTGTGGAAGGACCTCTTCCTGTGGCAGGACCAGATTACGCGCACCGAGTGCCTTCTGGCCTACGAGATGGACCCGACGATCGACATCTGGCTGCCGGATCCACAGCCTCATCCGGATGTGACCATCCGTACCTGGCGTGACACAAGTGGTCCGGAACCTGTGGCCACGAAGGAGTATCACACGCCGGCCGGGGTGCTCCGACAGACCGTTCGCGAGACGGGAGACTGGTGCTCGTGGCGACACGGTCCGTGGCAGCCCACGACGTTCGGGGTCGAGAAGCGGCCTGGATACGGCGTCGACCTGTTCGACGATTGGGCCGTGTCGCGCAGGACGGAGCCCTGGGTGAAAGGACAGGAGGACCTGGAGAAGCTGCGCTACGTCGTGAGGCCGCCTGAGGGTCACGCGCTCGACGAGTGGCGGATGGATGTCCAGCGGGCGGTCGAGATCGCAGGCCGCTACCAGGTGGCGACCGTGGCCAGACGCACGATCGTGGGCGATGCCTACCAGTGGTTCTGCGATATACCGACCTTCCTTATGATGCTGAACGACGATCCCGAGTTCGTCGAGGCGTTCTTCTCGATTTTCCAAGAGTGGTCCCTTGACCTGACGCGCCTTGCGCTGGAGGCGGACGTGGACGTGGTTCAGCGACGGGGGTGGTACGAGACGCCCACGATGATGGGGATCGAGGGTTTCAGGAGATTCCTGGTTCCCTTGATCGAGGAGGAGTCGGTGCTGGTTCACCAGGCGGGGAAGATCCACAGCTACCTTCTGGCCGAAGGATACGGGGCCTATGCTGAGATCCTCTCAGAGCTCCAGGCGGATGTGCTCCAGGGCGTGGATCCACGGATGCTCAACGGAGGCGATCTTCGGTCCCTGTTCGACCACTGCGGCTCGAACCACGCCTTCTGGGGAGGCGTCAACGCGGAGGTCACGCTGACCTCCGGGAAACCGGATGAGATCGATACGGCCGTACGTCAGGCCATCGAGTGCCTCAACGCGAACAACCGGTTCATCCTGTCGGCGTTCCTGTTCCCGGACATACCGCAGGAAGGCATCCGGCAGATGATCGAGTCGTGGAAGCGATATCGTCGGTAACGAGTCGGAGGAACGGGGAGGACGGCATGATCACAGTGGAACGGGAGCTGTATCCGGAAGATCAGGACGAATCGCTGAATGTCTGCCAGCCCGCGAACTCGGCGCACCCGATCTACACGTCGAGCGAGGGCGTGTCGATGCTGGAGCTCCGGATGGGTGCGAGCACCAGCCAGATGTGGCGTTCGGAAGACAACGGAGTGACGTGGGAGCTGGCCGACGAGATCCCGATGGAGTCGGAGACCTCGGACGGACGATTCGCGGAGACCTCCTACGGGCCGCTCTACAGGGATCCGGACAACGACCGCATCGTTCGATTTCAGCAGCAATGGCTGTTCACGGCCCCAAAAAGCGAACGAAAGACGTATTACGACCTCATGCGGACGCGGATCGAGAACAGCTGTCGTGCCCAATACGAAGTGTCGTCCGACGGAGGGCGGTCCTGGGGGGAGCTGCACCAGCTCGTTGAGGAAGGCGACGGCTACGATGCACTCCATTGGGCCAAAGACGTTACCTTCGGTGAAGGCAGTGCCATCCTCGGCGCTCCGCCCCCCTTTACGAAACTGGCAGATGGCAGGATCGTGATCCCCTGCCAGATCCGGACGCCGGCAGACGTCGAGACCCACGGCACCATCCAGGCCGGACGGTTCTACGGGACGTGGAACGACGTCTGGGCGGACCTGAGCTGGAGATCGGGAGGGCGGGTTCCAGGCGGGGGATGCGAACAGGCTGCCGCCGTGCTTAAGGACGGGCGCATGATCAACATCATGCGCGTGCAGGGCCAGGTCGAGCCCTATCCGTTCGACCTGTGGCTCAGGCCGTACAGCCTGTCGGAAGACGGCGGGGAGACGTGGAGCGAACCGCGGGCTCTAACGTACGATGATGGGGGAGGGCTGACTTCCCCACGGGCGTGGTCCGTGCTGATCCGGTCCGAGAAGAACGACCGTCTCTACTGGATCGCCAACATCCTGCCGGCACTGGAGACCGAGGCGTCCGCCGAGATCCGCGAGCGCTACCCCATGCGGGCCGACCCGCGCTATCCACTGGCGATCGTGGAGGTCGACGAAGACACGGTGACGCTGAAGCGCGACACGCTGACGGTGATCCAGAATCGCGAACCCCACATGCCCCATTGGGTACGGTTCAGCAATTACTTCGTTTACAACGAGCGCGAGACCGGAGACCTGAGGCTGGTGATGCTGACCAGCTACTGCGAGCTGCAGGAGGACCGCATGGAGCTGCCGTGGCCGAGCTATCGCTACAGGATCCGGCCGGGCGAGTGAGTTCGCGGTATGGGGCTCCTCTCTCCTATCCAAGGTATCGAACCAGCCTCCGGACTGCTCCGCCGCCGCAGCCAGCGTCGAGACATCGTGGCCGCCCAACTACAAGATGGTGGAGATCGAGATCCTCGGGGTCACCGATCCCGATGGCGATCCGGTGACGGTCGAGATCACGGGGATCATCCAGGATGAGCCGGTGGATGACACGGGGGACGGCTCTACGACTCGGTATCCGGAGCTCCCGTTGTGCCGGCGGCGAAGCCGGCCCTGGCATCCGAGCCCGCGGACTTCGAGGTGGCGAGCTTCCCCAACCCTTTCAACCCATCCACCACCATCCCCTACGGGCTGCCCGAGCCCTGCCAGGTCCGACTGACGATCTACAGTGCGCTGGGGCAGACGGTGCGGGTGCTGGTGGACGCCAACCAGGATGTCGGCTACCACAGCGTCCAGTGGGACGGCAGGGATGCCGTCGGGCGCCAGGTGACCAGCGGCGTGTATCTGTATAGGCTGGAGGCGGGCGAGAACCTGGCAGTCAGGAGGATGGTGCTGGTGAGGTAGTCCACTTGCGCTGGCGCACGATGTTCCCGAACAGCCGAGGCCCCGGAGTCGCGCTCCGGGGCCTCTCGCTCTGCCCGTCTGGGACCCAGGGCCCCCTCTATGGGTGAATCTCCGGGAACCGTTTCAGGATCTGCTCCCGAAGGGCCCCGTCGATGCAGCTGGGGGGCGCCCCGGCGCGCACCTGCTCCACAAAGGCCCTGGCGCCGGCCGCGGTGCTGTGGAGGACGTCGTAGGCGTCCCGCCGGTCCCGGTTCGAGAGCCTCGGCATGAAGAACTCGGTTCTCATGTGCTCCACGGTGTGGAATTCGGCCAGATAGTCCTCGCCCGGAGCCTTCCCCAGGATGAGGTCGAGCGCAAGGGTGTCGTCCGTGACCTCGATGCCGCGCAGGACGCGCTGACACATGCCCAGGATTTCATTGTCGATCACGAGCTTGTCATAGGATACGGTCAGGTCGGATTCCATCAGTCCCGCAATGTCGTGGATGTAGTTCGCCCCCGACATGGCCACGAGGAGGCTCATGATGGCGCTTTCATAAGCCGACTGGACGCCTACCTCCTTCGCGTCGGAACATCCCGCCGTCGAGTAGAGGGGAACTCCGAAATGCTGCGCCAGCTGTGACACCGCGGCGTGGATCATGCCGCGCTCCACGGCACCCGAGACGTGGTCCATCGTGTTCAGGTTCGTGATGGAACCCACGCTCCCGCAGATCCCGGGAGCGCCCTTGCGGACGCTCTGGACGATAGTGATACCCCCGAGCGTCTCGGCGATGTGCGAGAGCACGTTGGACGCGAGCGTGATGGGCGAGGTCGTTCCGCAGATGGGCTCGGTCGGCACGACTACCGGGAGTCCGCGTTCGGCCAGATAGCACGTCATCTCGCCGTAGTGCTTGTCGATCTTGAACGGGCTGATGATGAGGGTGATGAACGACACGAAGGGCTCCTCGCGGAGCTTCTCGGGACTGCCGGCCACCATCTCGGCCAGTTCGACGGCCTTCTTACAGCCGTTCAGGGAGTAGAGGCCACCCATGACGTGTTTGGTCGTGTTGTCCAGCGCGTGGAAGAAGCGGTTGACGTCGATCGAGTCCAGTTCCACCACGTCGTGTGGGAAGACGTTGATGGTGAAGAGGTGGATGTACTCCAGAGCCTGTACCATCCGGGCATTCAGGATGACGTCGGGGACAGTCGCTTCGCGGCGTTCCCCCGTATCCGGGTCGAGCACATACAGAGCGGTGCCGCCGGTGCCGTAGTGAACCCGGTTCTTCTCCAGCACGGCGTGGTATGCGGGGTCTCGGGCCCACAGGGTGATCGAGGATGGGTTGGTGGCAATGGCGTCCTCCACCATGGAACGGGGCATCCGGACGGTTCGTGTTTCCGCATCCGCCGCCGCTCCTGCATCCTTGAGGGCGTCAAACGCGGTGGGGGAATAGACCGCCATCCCCTTCTTCTCGAGGACCTCGAAGGCCGCCTCGGCGACCCGGCGGAGGTCACCGTCGGACAGCGGACGATAGTGGGATGCCATGAGGCCGGGTCTCTGGTGGGGGGCTCGGCTCATCTGTCTTCCGCGTTGCTCCGTTCTGGGGTCGATGGACGTGAGAGGCGTATCGATCTTCAGCGACGCTGCCCGCTCCCTGTCGCACGGTGGGAGGGTTCGGGCCGCTCTGGGCAGGGGCATGCTCCAGTTTTGACAACTGGCCCTGAAGAGGCGACGCAGGTTTCAGCCTTCAGCCTTCAGCTGTCAGCCGAACCAGATCAATGGGTGTGCCAGAAGGTGGGATCCATACAGGCGCGCGATGGTGCGCCACGCGCTGGTTCGGCTGAATGCTGATCGCTGATCGCTTCCTTGCCCTTCTGCCCACAATCGGAGGCTGCCCAAAGGGTCCTATGCGTTCACCTGGAACTCAAGATACTTCCGGGCCTCTACTTAGAACCATTCCCTCTTCTCCATACCCGATGCCATGGGAATCCCGATTGCCTCCGACGTGGCCAGGGTGATGCTGCGCATGTCCTCCGGCTCCAGGTTGTGCACATTGGTCTTGCCCGTGCAGCGGGCGATGATGGCCGTCTCCTCCGCGGTGGCCTGGATCCAGTTCTCCACGGCACTGGCGCGTTCATCCGGGCCGGGGCCGGCCTGGAAGTCGATCCCGTCCTTCCCGATCGCCCCTCCCACGGCCAGGGCCATGGCCACCCCGAAGACGGCGCCCACGCAGTTGATGGCCAGGACCTTTGCGAGGTCCGTCCCGGACTTCACGCCGCCGAAATAGAGCAGTGAGATCTCCTCCTCCCGGTCCAGATCCCTCAGGATCCGGATGGCGTGTCGCAGGACTGTCAGGTCCGGATACCCGTGCAGCTCCACCCAGGGGGTACCGATGCCCGACGTGCCGTCGAGGAGGAGCACGTCGAATTCGTTCTCCAGGGCGTAGGGGATCGATTCCTCCAGTGCCGAAGCCCGAACGCTCAGCCCCAGAAGCTGCTCTCCCCGAAGCCGTTCGGCCCGAGGAGGATCGAAGTCCGCGCCGACAACATAGACCAACCCGTCTGCCTCGGACCGGGGTTCGGACTGCCCCGGCACGAGAAGCTGTAGCCACGGTAGCTTGCCTCCGGGAGACCCTCCGTTCCCGCCCGCGGCGTCCGAAGGCAGCGGCCGGACACCCACGTACCCGCACCCGCTTGCCTCGATGCCCTGCGCCAGGGCGTGCCGCACGTCGTCGGGTGCATCGTCAAAGCCGCAGAACAGGCATGGCTGCTGCAGCTTCACAGACGCGCCGATCGCGGTGGTCGTGTTGCAGGCCTCGCGATAGGGATCGATCACCAGTCGTGTCAGTGCAGCCGAAAGGAACACGAGGTCATCGATGTGCGGCGGTCGGTCGGGTGGGAAGGGATTCTCACGTGGTCTGAGGTGTGCGCGCGTGATCGTCCGGAGGCGCCCTGCGTCCTCGGGATCCGTCTCCGACATGGCCCGGATGAGCTCACGGGTCCCCCTCGGGTAATTGGCCGAACCCGTCTCCGCATCGCAGCGAAGGCATCGGGCCGCCTGGCGCCTTGCGGCCTCCAAATCGTAGGCGGTTTCGCTTTCGGAAGCGAACGGGCGGGTTGGGTCGAACCCGTGGAAGGCCTGCTCCTCCCGGGACAGCTTCTCCCACATGGGGTCCTGAGCCACGGGGACGCGGCGTGTGCGATACGGCGTCGCGTACGGCAGCGGGCCTTCCTGGCCTTCGAGGAAGGCGTTGATGTAGTAGGCTGCTCTGTGACCGTGGTTCATCGCATCTACGATCGCGGAGGGGCCGAAGGCGCAGTCTCCCGCGGCGAAGACCTTGGGGTCCGCCGTCCGCATGGTCCCGAACTCCGCCTTCACGAGACCCCGGTCGATCATCCCGGCGGCCTCGAGTTCGTCACTGGCCGCCTGCAGGCCGATGGCGACCAGCACCGAGTCGGCATCGACCTGCGTCGTCTTGTCCGGATCGTAGGAGGGATTGAACCGCCCACCGTCATCGAATACGGACACACACCTCACGAATTCGACACCCGTGACCCTGCCGTTCCGATTGAGGATCTGCTTCGGCCCCCACGACGGGTTGATCCGGATCCCCTCCCGCTGCGCATCGTCTATCTCGTGCCTCCACGCCGGCATTTCGCTCCGGGATTCCAGGCAGTAGAGGTGGACCTCCCGGGCCCCCAATCGCAGGGCCGTCCTGGCCATGTCCATAGCTACGTTGCCCCCGCCGATGACAACGGCTCTCCCGCTGAGCTCTCTCGTCACGCCACGGCCGGTCTCAGCAACCAGATCCACGCCGTAGAGTCCATCCAGGCTCTCATCTTCCCCCGGGATGCGCAGTCTTCTGTCTCGCCACAACCCGATGGCCAGAAGTACGGCGTCGTGTTTCACCTTCAGCTCGTCCAGGCTGATCTCGGAACCAAGGGCGGAACCGAGGTAGGCCACGATACCAGGGCACTGCGCCAGGAGACGGCCGATGTCTTCGTCGATGGCGCTCTGGGGCAGGCGAAACTCGGGAATGGCACGCATCATTCCCCCGAGGCGATCGGACCTCTCGTAGACGTGGGCTTGATAGCCCAATTTGGCCAGGTCCTGCGCTGCCGTCAGGCCCGTGGGCCCGCCTCCGACGATGCCGATGGTCTGCTTCCTGGACACCGCGACGGGCGGGAGACGATAGTCGTGTCCCAGCTGGTCCATGACGAATCGTTTGAGGTTCCGAATGGCGACCGATCCGTCGCTCTCTGCCCTCCTGCAGGAGATTTCGCACGGCATGGAGCATACCCGCCCGCAGACGGAACTGAACGGGTTGGTGTCCGTGATTGCTTCCAGGGCCTCCTTGAGCTTCCCCTCCCAGATCAGGGAGATATAGGAAGGGACATCGGTTCCCACCGGGCAGGCCTTCTGGCAGGGAGCCGGAACCCACTCCACGCTTCCGTGTCCGTCGCAGAGGTCTCTCTGCTCTATGGCCAACATCTTCGGCTCGCTCATCGCTGCGAAGCCCCCTGCCAATCTACGGATGAAGGAGGCTGATCCCGGTAGCTGGGGTCGTAGGGCAGGCGGGTCAGGAATGCCGCCTCCAGCGTGACTGCCACAAGGCTGTCTCGCGACAATTGGCGGAAATCAGTGTAGCCCAGGGCGTGGGTGATAGACGCCATCTGCCACCGGAACGCCTCCAGGAACCGGTGCATCCCCTCGGCCCTTTTCTCGATTTCGTAGCGCTTGACGTGTTCGGGCTCCTGGGTGGCCATTCCGACGACGCAGTTGCCCACGCTGCACTGCATGCAGCTTATGCAGCCCCCCGCGATCAGCATGGATGTGCCCAAGGCGACTGCACTGGCGCCCAGGGCCAGGGCTTTGACGGCATCCGCACCGTTGGTGATGCCGCCCATGAGGACGATGGGCAGTTTGCCCGCAGCGTCGATCTCCTCCAATCCATCCAGGGCCTCCTGGAGGGCGGCCAGGGTTGGGATGCCCACATACTCCAGCACCTCGTTTCCCGCAGCTCCCGTCCCGCCCTGCAGGCCATCGAGCTCCACGAAGTCCAGCCCGTCCTTGTAGGCGATCTTGATGTCGTCACGGATGCGTCCCGCCCCGAGCTTGATGCTGACGGGAACGCGCCAGCCCACTGCCTCCCGGAACTCCTGGACCTTCATGATCAGGTCGTCCCCGCCCAGGATATCGGGATGCCGGGACGGGGAGCGCAGGTCCATACCGGAAGGGATGCCACGGATGGCGGCAATCTCCGGAGTCAGCTTTTCGGCCATAAGCTGCCCGCCCAGCCCGGGCTTCGCGCCCTGGGATATGTAGATCTCCACGCAATCGGAACGCCTCATGTCGTGGACGTTCCAGCCCAGGCGGCCGGCCAGACACTGGGCGATCAGCTGCCGGGCCTCCGCCCGCTCCTCGGAATACATGCCCCCCTCTCCGGTATTGTCCGATATGCCGGAGAGGCGCGACGCGATCCCCAGGGCGGCCTTCATAGGCGGACTGAGTGCCCCGAAACTCATCGGTGCGATCATCACCGGCATGCTCAGGTCCAGGGGCTTGGCGCTGTGCCTGTCTCCCACGAAAGTCCGAAGGTTCACCTTGGATGTGACCTCGGGATCGTCCGGCAGATCGGACAGTCTGGCCTTGAAGGCAATGTCCGAAAAGTTGGGGAGGTGGCGAGATGCGCCGTATCCGCGGATGCGGTATCGGCCGATGATGGACTTGACCTTGATGTCCTCCTGCACCTTGCTGTTCCAGTAGGGCACGTGGCCCCCGGAAAACTGGAAGAAAGGCATGTTGCGGATCCGCGGTTCGGCGACCTTGTACTTGAGCTGTTTGCCTGCGCAGACGACCTTCCTGAAGGTCCCTTTGAACGGCAGGCCGTAGCGGTCGAGGAACTCCATCACGGTTCCGAGATCGGTGGACGACGGATCGACGAGTATGGCGTCGTTTCCCAGGGACTCCACCTCGCCTCCGACATAGATCTCTCCGCCCATCATGTCCTCCCCGACACGTTCTCCTGAGTCCCCCAGGATGATCAGGCGTCCGCCGTACATCATATACCCGGCCATGAAGTTGGC
>JASLMQ010000403.1 GCA_030746455.1 Candidatus Latescibacterota bacterium | reverse complement strand
CGGATCCTGTACTTCCTGTAGTGTTCTTGTCTTCGTCATCGTTGCGGAATCCTTGAAAATACCGTGTGTTGGAGCAAAGCCCGGGACGGCCCGAACATGGGCCACTAAGACCGAATCAGTCTTTTAGCGCAAACGCCCACTCAAGTCAATCAAAAAGGCCTCGCCGGATGCATATGATGGGGATGCTGCGCCCGGTCCCTCTCGTCTCCGGAGGTCGAGGACGAGGGGAAGGGCGCTGTGGGAGCGTGGCGGGGACAACGCCTAGTCGACGGGCACGCTGTCGATCAACCGCAGCCGGTGATCGGCTCCCAGGGATTTCACGAGGAAGCGGACGAGGCGGCTGGATGCCCCCGTAATCAGAATCCTCATCGATTTGTCCTTCCCCTCGGAGGGTTACAGAGGGCGCGCGGTCAGGCCTGATCCCTGGGGAGCTCACCCGCCTGAGTCACGACCTTGCGAAAGGCCTCGGCGTACTCCTTAATGATGTCGGGGCGGTAACGCTTGAACCAGGGGGTGGAAAACCGCCGTTTCGCCATGCGCTCGGTCTGGGGCAGGCTCCCCTCGAGCTGGCGGACGTCGCGACCGGTGTGTGCGAGCCGCGTCGGCTTCCCGTGTCCGTAGACGTCGACGTCGTTGAGCAGGGGATGCAGGTGGAGTGTTCTGCCACCGGGCCGCGTCGAGACGCCCTCCGCGCGAACGGCATCGCAGAAGGTCTCGATGCTCAGGCCGTCCAGCTCTTCGGGCACGTAGATGCCGCGCGTGGCATACCAGCCGCCCATCGTGCTGCCTGATTCCTTCGGCGGACGGCCGGACCGAAGCCCGGGAGCGCCCTCGAGCAGATCCCAGAAGTGATTCATCGCCTGCTGGATCTCTTCCATGCGCTCCTGATAGCTCTTCAGCTGCACCCGGCCCACGGCTGAGGAGAGCTGATGCATCCGGTACTTGAAGCCGCCCAGCGGGAGGCCGGCGAAGGGCTTCACAGACGGATCCTCGAGCTGGGAGGTGCGCTCGTAGTGGCCGAATGCCGCGGCGCGCTCGTATATCTCCTTGTCGTTGGTGATCAGCATCCCGCCCTCACCGACCGCAAAGGACTTGCCCGACATGCACGACATCGCGCCCACGTGGCCTAGAGTTCCCACCAAGCGGCCCTTGTAGAGCGCGCCGTGGGCGTGAGAGACGTCCTCGATCACCTTGATGCCACGCGCGTTGGCGATCGCCATGATGGGATCCATGTCGGTCGGGTATCCTGACAGATGGACGGTCATGATCACCCGGGTCCGATCCGTGATCTTCCGCTCGACGTCGGCGGGGTCCAGCGTGAGGGTGTCCGGATCGATGTCGGCGAACACGATCGCTGCCCCCAGGTTCAACGCGGGAAGGAAGGTGGCCCAGTAGGTCGCGCTCTGGCTGATGATCTCGTCACCTGCACGGAGGCCGCACGCCCACATGGCGCTGTGCAACGCGGCGGTGCCCGTGTTGTGGGCGAGGGCGTACTCGGTGCCGTGCCATGCCGCGAATTCCTTCTCGAATTCCACGGTGACGTCGGTGCCGGACATGTTCCCCGCGCGGAGGACTTCCAGCATCGCGGCCTCGTCTTCCTCGGTGATGATGGGCCATTTGAAGATGTCGCCTGGGTCGGATCCGACTGCCTTGGGGCCGCCGAGGATCGCCAGCTTGTCCATGTCTTTCTCCCGAATTCTGGTTCTGGCTGCGTAGAGAGGGCGAGCCGGCCGAGTCGTCCGCCGGCGTGGGTGTTCGCTGTCGGGCGCCTTAATCCAGCACCGGCGTGGTACCCCAGACACGGCGGTACCAATCGAGGAACCGACCGTACGGCCTTCCGGTGCAGCTGGTGAAGAGGAGTCCGAAGGGGAGCGCGATCAGGGCCTCGTCGAGAGAGACCCCGGAGCAGGCAAGCACGGTGGAGTAGGAGGTGACGCCCACAACCGTGGCGGCCGCAGTGTCAAGGGCCAGCTTACGGGCGGGGGAGCTGGCCTCGTGGGTCCGGGTGAGCCTGCTGAGCAGCTCACGGATGACGCCATGCGCCCGTCCAGCGATGAAGTTCGCCGCAACCGCCCCGATTCTTGACTTGAGCACCTCGGCGTTCTCCATCCCTGCGACGAGCTTCTCCCACACGCCGATAGCTGGGACGTACAACAGGATCCGGGCGCTCGTGTCGACGAGGTAGGCCTTGAGGGAGGCCACGGACTCGTACGACTTGGGGGATGATGGGTCCGGAGGCCCGGCGTTCTGCACCGTTCGTTCCTTCCGACCGATCCGACGGCTGCATACCAGGGCGATGCGGTCAGTCGATTCCGCGCTGGGCCTGCTCGGCGGCCTGCCGCTCCCTCGCCTTTTCAACGTATTCAAGGAAGAAGGCCAGGAAGATCGAGACCATCAGGCCGACCGCGGCCGCGAGCATCACGACGTTCCGTCCCGCCTCGGGCGGAATCGCGACGGCGCCAACGGCGCGCGCGGCGATCTTGACGTCGCCGGGCTGTTTGGCCTTGGTGACGCGCGCGTCCTCGGCGAGCTTGGCGAACTTGTCGAACGTGCTCTTGTAGGTCTCGATGTCCCGATTCAGGCGGCTCTGCTGGAGCTTGAGGTCCGCGATCTCGGCGTTGAGCGACTTGATCTCGCGCCTTAGGCCGTCTAGGGTCTGCTTCTGGTACGCCACCTGGGGCCGCAGCGCGTTTATCGATATCTTCAGGGTGTTCGCACGCTTCTTGGCCTCAGTGTAGTCAGAGGCAAGCGTGTCGTAGATGCTCCTGACGAGTTCGAGCTTCCTCTGCATTTCGGCAAGTTCGAGTTGCTTCTCGTATTGCACGTTTTCCAGGCTGTCGACCTCCGCCTTGAGTTCGGCGGTCTGCGCCTCGAGTTGTTCCTCGCGCGGGCCGAAGAAGTCGTAGCCCACCTGCAGCGACATAAGCTCTCTGATCACGTCTGGAGGAAGTGACGTGCCCGGCGGAAATGAGACTCCGTGTGGCTTTGCGGGCCCGCCGATCTCCTTTAGTGTCTGCTCCGTGGCGGCCGATTGCAGCCTGGCTTCGGACAGTTGCCCCACGTAAGCCAGGTGCCTGTCCTGCTTCTCCTTCAAACCCCTGCTAAGGAAATCCAAATCGTTTACGTCCTGGAACGTCCGGATCCGTTCCTGCAGGGCAAGTACCCCTTCGCGGGCTTGCACCACGGCATCGAGTATCTTACGCTGATCCTCCGCCAAAGAGGAGCGGCTGATACCTCGCGTGCCACGGACGTCGAAGGCGCCCACCCAGATCCCCTCGCGGGTCTCCATGGCCTCCAGCTGTCCGAGGACCTCGCTGAGCGCCTCCTCCTTGCTGCCGAGATCCAGGGCGTTGTTCACATAGAACGTCTGGTACTCCGACAGCTTGGGGTCCTTTGCGGCCAGCTCCTTGTCAAGGACCGAGATGTTGTGCTGCCGGTTGAAGGCGTTGAGCGCATCCTCCGCATCGTACAGGTTGTTTCTGGCGGTCTCGTACTGATCCCGGATAAACTCGTACGAGACGCCGGCCTCCTCCGATGTGAAGCCGCTGTTCTTCTGGACGAAGAGCCTGGCCCAGGTGTTGGCGACCCGCACCAGCGGTACCCGGTCGGGGTCTGCCGACTTGACGATCAGCTCGAGCAGCGAGGCGCCGGGCACCTCGACTTCACCCTGTTGGCGTGAGGGAGGCGCCTGTGCGACGGTCTCCGTGTCCAGCATGGGATCGAGAGCGGCGACACTCAGCGCGTCACCCCCAGGGCTCTGGAGCTTGAGGGTGTCGACTAAGGCCTGCTCGAGGTCCTGGGCCTTGGCGAGGGCCTCGTAGATGTTCATCGAGAACTGCGGCGGCGTCAGCTCCGTTCGGAACACCGGCGGTATCACGAGCACCGAGGCCCGGGCCTCATAGGTGGGTGGGACCGGGCCCTTCATGGCGTTGAGGACCATCGCGGCAACCGCGCAGATCACCGTGCCGAACACGATGACCCACTTGCGCTTCACGAGGACATTGATATAGTCGATCAGCTCGATCTCCTTCTCCTCTTCCATTCCGGCGATCTCCCTTGGCTGAAGATGTGCGGGGACCCGTTCAGATCTGTCGTAGATCCTTCCTAACGAGTCGGGCCATCGAGTCGAATCGTGCGAACGTCGTCGGATCCGTGGCGGTCGAGGGTGCAGGCCTGGATCCAGATGGGTCCGGCAGGCTTCTCGGTGAGCTCGACCTCGACCACGGTGTCGTCGAGCCCCCTGACGGATCCAATCGCGTGGCCGATCTGCCTGGTGACCAGGGTGACGGATCTCTCCAGGGTCCCCTCGGGGGCCGCTGCGGCAAGGGGGTTGCCGTTGAAGGCGGCCACGAGGGCCCGGTCGACGTCGAAGACGCCCTGATTGCGCAGGGCGATGCGAACCACGGGCTTGCGTTTCCGCTGTGCGAAGACGCAAGCCGAAGGCCGGATCTTGAGCCGCTGACAGAGGGCCGTCGACTTCACGGAGACGGCACGGTGTGCGTCAAGGATCCCCCAGCCGAGCTCGGGATCCCATCCCTCTCCTCTTGCCGTGTTGCGCAGGATCTGCCGTATCTGCGAATTGCTCAGATCCGGGAATCGGGACATGGCCAGTGCGGCGACCCCGCCGGCGAAGCCGGATGCCATGCATCCTCCGGTGAAGGGGATGTAGTTGCGATCGCCTCCGGTGCACCAGACCTGATCCATGAGACGCCCGCTCCCCCGTTCCCCTCCGGGTGCGGCCACCTCGACGTAATCGGCGGAGCAGCATATGTCGGCCGCCTGCCCCCCGCGGTTGGACGATCCCACGGCGACGACCGTGTCCAGCCCTGGGGAGATGGTGGCGACGCGGCGACCCCGATTGTCGGCCGTTCCCTTGAAGATCAGGCAGCCCGCATCATAGGCGTCGTCGAGGGCGCGACGGATCTGCGGGTTGTCGACGGGATAGCTGAAGTCGGTGCCGCGGTAGAACAGCGGGATCGGGGAACGCGGTCCGTGGCTGATGAACCCGTGGGGCATCACCAGGATCCTGGCCCCGTGCTCGACGGCATAGTCGATGCCCTTCCACCAGCTGTCCGGGTTGCCATAGCCCACGCGGACGACCATCACCCGGCACCCGGGCGCGCAGGCGATCACCTCGCCCACGACAAAGGCGTGGTGGCCCTTGTTGTAGTCGGAGTCCGGGTTGTGCAGGTTGTACTCCAGGCTGGCGTCGTCGTCGTGGCAGTCCCAGCCGTGCCGGTCGCCGCGCGAGGGATTCGGGTTGACCCAGAGGTGCCCCCGATGGTGGGGATGGGGCCGGTAGCCCAGGTCGATGACGGCGACGATCACGTCGGACCGCCCTCTCGTGGTCTCATGAGCTTGTGGGATCCGGAGCTGGCGGAGGGGCCAGCCGTACGGGCTCGTGTGGAGGGTCTTCAGGCTCAGATTCGAAGGGGGCATACCTCACTCCTGCCCGTTCATGACGGGCGCAGGCTCACCGTGCGGCCGGGGGTGAGCTGCATGGTGATGAGCCAGTCATCCCCATCCCGAGCGACGGTCTGCACGGCATTGTGCATGGCCTGCCCGCCGTCCCGGCTGTGGAACTCCTGCTCGATCTCGGGGGGGCGGTCGAACCCGGACCCGCTCAGACGCAGCGTGAGGTCCGAGTTGATGATCCCTACCGGCCACTCACCGGCAACATCGAAGCGCACGACGGTCTCTTCCGTTCGGACGTTCTCGACCCGAAGATTCCGACGAAGCAGCTCGTAGTCGATGACGTCATCCGGCTTCGCGGCCCAGAACCTGCCATCCGAGACCTCGTTGAGCTTCCCGAACCGCGCGATCATGTATTCGGGCGTGACGCACTTGTGAGACTGGGGCACGTCCCACATGAAGAGGTGCGAGGTTTCGTAGACCCAGGAATCGGCGATGAATTCGGCAGAGAGGTTCTCGGTCTTCATCTCCTCGGGCCACCCCTCGCGGGGCCGGAACCCGCCCGCGGCCACCATGCAGTTCCCGATCCGGTAGAGATCGAAGCCATCGCGATTCGGACCACCCGATATGTAGGCGCAGGCCAGGTAATGCTGCTTGACCAGATCCAGGACCGGCTCGTAGTTGATCTCGCTGTTCGGGATGGTGAAGATGCGTACCGGCGAATCCAGCATGTCCTCCAACCGATAGCGACTCCAGACGACCTCGCGGAAGAGATCCAGTCCGGGCATGCAGGGGTAGAGGTAATGGCTCCAGCTGTGATTGCCCACGCCCCATCCCTTGTCGAGCATGAACTTGAGCTCGTCGACGCTCATGTGGAAGAACTCGTTTATGCTGCTGGCGAAAGCGTTTCGCTGGCGTCCAAGCTGCCCGGCAACCACGTCGACGTGACCCGGGATACCGAAACGCTCGTGGATGGGTAGGCCGTTGGCCAGCGCGTCGACCGTGCCCTCGTCATAGGTCATCGAATAGGCGAACGGGGCGTCGTTCCGCCACTTGCAGATGGTCACGTCGGCTCGATCCGGTCCAGCCATGTTTCGGTCTCCGGGTGGCGCCTGCCCGAGAATCTCGGGGCCACGGGGCGCCGGTGTTGGGGGTCAGGTCTCGAGCCGCACGTGCTCCTCGGCCGCGCGAGTGGCCAGAACCGAGAGTCGGTTCGCGCGGAGGGAAGAGGCCTGATCGAGCAGCTCGCCCCCCTGCAGCCAGTCCTCGACAACGGACCGGGCCTCTGGCAAGCCATCGATGGCGGCATCGGCGGCTTTGGCGTTGGTGACGGTGAGGGTGTTGGCGGCCATCGACAGGTCGGCATAGCCGCCTGTGCCGGCGACGAGCATTCGATAGTCCGAGGCCTGGGTATCGGGCAGCATGCGCTGGCCTTCCACCACGGCACTCGCACCGTTGGACAGTTCGCAGAAGACGGCTGCGTGGTCCCGTAGATGGGCGTCGGCGGGGTCACCCAGGTTGCCCGTCAGCGCCGAGAGGGCGGTCACTCGAGCCCCAGTGACCCACTCGACCTGATCAATTCCGTGGATGAGGAGATCGAGGTAGAGCCCGCCCGCGCGGCGGACATCGAGGAACCACGGTGGGCGCTCCGCACGCTTGAGCCTAACCGCCATCCGGACGTGACAGAACGAGGGGGCGCCCACGGCGCCGGATCTTACCTGGGCCTGCATGCCGGCCCAGAGGGGTTGGCCCCGGAGGGTGAGCAGCATCAGCAGGCGCCTCTCGGGATGGGCCTCGAGGTTGGCCTCGATCTGCTCCTGCTCCTCCATCGTGAGGGCCAGGGGCTTGTCGACGACGGTGTCACATCCCTCCTCGAGGGCACGCAGGATGACCCTTGCCTTCTCGTCGTTCTCGTTGGCCACGGCAACGATCTCAGGCCGGGCCTCGGCATACAGGGCGTCCTCGTCGTCGAACAGCGGCGCCTTGAAGGTCTCCCGGGCGTGCGCTTTCTGGTCCTCGCGGACCAGTGCCCCCACGATCTCCAGCTCGGACCCCGCCAGCTTCGTGATTTC
>JASLMQ010000402.1 GCA_030746455.1 Candidatus Latescibacterota bacterium | reverse complement strand
CCTTCCTCTACTCCGGCCCCGCTATCAACATCCTGGCCATTGTCCTCACCGCCCGGGTGCTTGGATGGGAGCTGGGCGTGGCCCGGGCCTTGGGGGCCGTTGTCCTCGCCCTCGTTGCGGGCTTGCTGATGGCCCTTATTTTCCGAGAGGAAGAGGCCGAGCGCCAGGCCGGCGTCGACGCGGTGACAGCCGGCGAGGCCAAAGGCTCACGCTGGTCGTGGCCTTGTCCACAGTCGCTGGCCTGATCTACGGCGCTGCGCAGCAGTCCATCTGAGGAGGAGGTTCGATGAAACGAATTCAGGTCTTTGGCACGGATGCCCCAAGTGCAACCAGCTCGAGGCCAACGCGAAGGCGGCTGTTCAGGGTCTAGGTTGCGACGTGGAGGTCATCAAGGTAACCGACGTCAACGCCATCGCAGACGCAGGCGTGATGATCACACCTGCGCTGGCGATCGACGGTGAGGTGAGGGTATCCTGAAAGGTCGCGAGTGTAGAGGAGATCGAGGGCTGGCTGAGTGTCTGAGGTGCGGGGCTGGTCTGGGCCGAAACCAGCCGGACGGCTGACTGCGAAAGGACGGATATGCCAGGCGGAGAACCAAACAGCTCTGAAGAGCGGAGGATGACGAGCGTCTTCGAACGCTATCTGACGGTGTGGGTCGTTCTGTGCATCCTTGGCGGCATCCTGCTGGGCAGGCTGACGCCCGGCATGGCCCGAGCCCTGGACGGGATGGCGATCTATGTGAACGATGCTCCGGTCGTCTCCATTCCCATCGCGGTATGCCTCTTCTTCATGATGTATCCCATCATGGTCAAGATCGACTTCGGTGAAGTCATCAAGGCCGGCAGGAGCGGGAAGCCGGTCTTCCTGACCCTGTTCATCAACTGGGCCCTCAAGCCGTTCACCATGTACGGCATCGCCCTGTTGTTTCTGGGGGTCCTGTTCCGCGGCTTCATCGGCGCCGAAGCCACGGATCTGGTCAAGCTGCCCTTTGGCCTCGATCTGCCCGTGGGGGCTTCACACGGGTCGGGTACGGTGGTACTTCGCGACGGGGTGAAGATGCTCGAGGTACCCCTCTGGCGCAGCTATCTGGCGGGTGCCATCCTCCTTGGCATCGCTCCCTGCACCGCGATGGTGCTTGTCTGGGGCTACCTGTCACGAGGCAGCGACGGACTTACCCTGGTGATGGTGGCCATCAATTCCCTCACCATGCTGGTGCTCTATGGCGTTCTGGGGGGGTTCCTGCTGGGGGTCGGGCGGCTGCCGGTGCCATGGCAGGCGCTGGTGCTATCCATCGGGATCTACGTGGCGCTTCCGTTGGTGGCGGGCTACATCTCCCGGAGATGGATTATCGCGACAAAGGGTCTCGGCTGGTTCCGGGAGAAGTTCCTCCACGTCCTCACGCCTGTCACGATCATCGCGCTGCTGACGACCCTGGTACTGCTCTTCAGCTTCAAGGGCGACGTCATCGTCGCGAATCCGTTGACCATTCTGTGGATCGCCATCCCGTTGTTCATCCAGACGATGCTCATCTTCTGGATCGGATACGTGGCGGCCAGGGCGCTCCGCCTCCGCTACGAAGACGCCGCACCAGCCGCCATGATCGGCGCATCCAACCACTTCGAGGTCGCCATCGCCACCTCGACGATGCTCTTCGGCCTTTCGTCGGGCGCTGCCCTGGCAACCGTCGTGGGCGTCCTCATCGAGGTCCCGGTCATGCTGATGCTGGTCCGGATCTGTCTACGCACGAGGGGCTGGTTCTCCGCTTGATTCGGACCGGGTGGTCTTGTAGAGACGTGGCCTCATCCGGAGAAACCCATGCAACCGTCTCAGAAGTTGCGCGTTCTCTTTCTATGCACGGGCAACTCGTGCCGCAGCCAGATGGCCGAGGGCTGGGCGCGGCATCTCAAAGGGGACCGAATCGCGGCCCATTCGGCGGGCGTCGAGACCCACGGTCTCAACCCAACCGCCGTGAAGGTCATGGGTGAAGCCGGCGTGGACATCTCGGGCCAACGATCCAAGCACCTGGATGAGCTCAGGGAAGCCGATTTCGACTATGTGGTCACGGTCTGCGACAACGCTGCCCGGCAGTGCCCTGTCTTTCCCGGCGGGGCCAGAACCGTCCACAGGGCCTTCGATGACCCCCCTTCACTCGCCAGAAACGCGCGATCGGAGGAGGAGACCCTGACGGCCTACCGCCGTGTGCGCGACCAGATCAGAGACTTCATCTCGTCTCTACCCGATTCCCTGGCTGGGGGATGATCCAGAGAACGCGGAGCAATGCAAGAGGCCGTGACGATGCTGCTGTCACGGCCTCTTTTCGATCCACGGGGTGACGGATCTTGATATCCGTCGCCGGGCATCCGGGCTACACGCCCGTGCCCTGCATCCCCTCAGGGGACCCCTTTGAACACGATCACCGACTCACTAGAAGGGTCTACTGCTCCGCGCCCGTAATGCCTTCCTGCGCTTGCGCTCGGCATCTTTCTGCTTGCGCTTCTTCTTCACCGACGGCTTCTCGTAGAACCGCTTGGACCTCATATCCTTCAGCACGCCTTCCTTCTGAAGCCGACGCTTGAGCGTTCGTAAAGCCTTATCGACGTTCTCTCCTTGCACTGTGACGGTCAAGTCATTACCCTCCGGAATCCCTCCCGCGGGAAGCAAACCTGTTTTTCCCCCTCAGGGGGCAAATAGAAACCGACCGACGCCCCCAGATAAGGACGCGGCCGGGATCGTCGGGCGCTACCGCCGCCCAGGCAAAATCCCTCCTTAAGCGAGGATGGGTGCTAATATCTAGTGGCTATAAGTAACAGTAAAAGGCCGCCGTTGTCAACATGTTAGGCGAGAACGGCCTGCTTTGCGCGCCAGGACTGAGAAAAATCGTCACGCCCTGGCCGAGTTGACGGCCTGGATCATCGCCTTGATGTACCCGAACTGGTACGCAAAGGCCTGTTCGTGACTCCCCTCAGAGCGGGGCCCCGGGGCGTGGTCGGGCACGACCATGTGGGGATATCCCACCGATTTCAGGGTGTCCATGATCGTGAACATATCCATCACACCCTCATCGGGCCACACCTCCTGGAAGTTGGTGCGCCCTCCGAAGATGTTCCGGTAGTGGATAAGATGGATTTTCTTGCGCTCACCGAAGTATCGGATGATCTCCGGCACCTCGGTCGCCGGGTCCTCGACGCTCTCGGCCATGCATCCCAGGCACAGGTTGAGGCCGTGGTAGGGGCTCGGGCAGATCTCGACAAACCTCTTGAACCCCTCCGCCCCGCCCAGCACGCGATCCACCCCCTTGAATCCAGGGGGAAGCCAGGGGTCGCAGGGGTGGCACGCCATCCGCACCTTGCATTCCGTCGCCACCGGGATGACGCGTTCGAGGAAGTAGGTCACCCGGTTCCAGTTCTCCTCGGCCGAAAGGGGCCTTCCAAATCGAGGGGTGTCGGCGTCTGCCTTCGAGAGGTCGAACGTGCTGTAGGTCGAGCCACCCCGGCCCAGCGGGACACTCTCCGTTCGCTGATTCTCCATTTCGCACAGGAAGTACTTGACGGCCGGGATGCCGGCATCGGATGTGGCCCGGATCATCTTGCAGACCAGCTCGATCTCCTTCTCGCCCTTCGCGCGATTCCCCAACATGTAGTTCGGGATCGACCCCCCATCCTCATTGAACTGGTGGATAGGCAGCGCCACCATCTCCAGATCGATGCCGTGGCTCGCGCACTTCTCCTTCTTGGCCCCCAGCTCTTCCGCATCCCACCCGCGTTCGGGGTCGAACGTGATGTCGGTCGCCGCCATGCTGTTCACGCCAAGGCGCACCAGGTACTCCAGATGCGCGTCCGACGTTCCGAATCGCTGCGTGCCAACATGCATCTGGGGATGTTCGGGATCCCAGCGTACGTCCGTCGCCATAGTCCTTCCTCCTTGCGAGATTCTTCAGCCTCCAGGATAAGCCCGTACCGGCCCATCGAACCCAGCGGGGCTCCGATCGCTGCTTGTGGAATGACGC
>JASLMQ010000401.1 GCA_030746455.1 Candidatus Latescibacterota bacterium | reverse complement strand
CTATCTGCTCGATCGGAAGGCCGATCGGGGCGAGCTGCCCGAAGACGGTGTTGTTGCAAAGACCATTGTCACGTCCGATCTGACGGCGATCGTGGCGCGGTCGTTCGGGGTGGACGTCGTTGACAACCTGCTCGTCGGGTTCAAGTACATTGGCGAAGTCATCAAGAGGCTGCCACAGGGGTCCACCTTCCTCTATGGAACCGAGGAGAGCCACGGATACCTGGTCGACGCCTTCGTGCGCGACAAGGACGCGGCCACCGCTGCGATCCTGCTCGCGGAGTGCGCGGCCGGGCTCAAGGCTCGGGGACGTACCATTCGCCAGTACCTGGACAACATCTACAAGGAACACGGCTACTTCCGAGAGATACAGAGATCGGTCTCACGGCCCGGCGCATCCGGCAGTCGTGAGATCCAGCAGATCATGCAGCACCTGCGGGGGTCTCCCCCGCTCGAAATCGGCCGCCACCCTGTCGTGGAGGTCATCGACCGACTGACGGGGGAGGCGATCAACCCGCGCACCGGCGCCCGCAGGGCCGTCGACGGCGCCGAGGGAGATGTCATCGTCTTCACCTTCACCGAGGCGGGCCAAACGAGGGTGACGGCGCGCCCCTCCGGTACCGAGCCGAAGATCAAGTACTACGTTTCCGCGGGCTCGACCGACCATCCTCATCTGCTCGGAGACGACCTCGGCGGGACGAAAAAGGCGGTCGACGGGCTCGCGGAGGAGATACTGAAAGGAATGGTCGACGTGGCGGAGGCTGCGATCGCGGCCGAGCGATGAAAGACGACGGACGACAGACGACTGACGACTGACAATGGACGACGCCAACGCGCCGCCAGGCTGGTTCTCCCGTGGTCCGTGGTCCATCGTCTGTGGTCCATCTTCTGACTCTCCGGAGGTAATGGTATGAACCTGACCGCTCGGGACATCATGTCCCATCCTGTCGTCAGCGCACGCGAGGACATGACCGTCGCCGAGCTGATCTCGCTGCTTCGTGAAAAGCAGATCAGTGGGGTGCCGGTGATCGACAGTAGTGAGGATCTCGTCGGGGTGATATCCATCACCGATTTGCTGTCCATCAGCCCGGACGGCCTGCCCCGCACGGACGATGAGGAGTCGGACTTCCACTCCTCCCCGGCCATGGACGGCCTCGCCGGTGCCAGCGCGCTCCTGGAGCCCGAAGGCGAGGCCCTCGATCTCATCGTGCGCGACCTGATGTCCCCCAACCTGATCTCCGCAGGGGAAGGGGCGCCGATGGGCGAGCTTGCGGACCTGATGGTGACGCACCGGATTCACCGGCTGATCATCGTGGAAGGCCGGAAGGCCGTTGGCATTGTGAGCGTGATGGACATCCTTCGAACACTCCGGGATCAGCACCGGGCGGAAGGCTGATACCTGTCGTTCGCCTCCATGAGGCCACTCATGGCGAAGAAACGCAAGACACGGAAGTCCTCGAAGGATCGGGATGCCGCCCTGGGCCGCATCGGGGCCGAGATCGACAGGTTCCTGGAAGGCGGCGCGGATGCAGATGCGATCTCTGCGCCGCCTGACGAGAAGGAGCCGGTGCGCCTTGAATCCCCGAAGCCTGCTCCCTCCAAGGACAAACCCAGGGAAGAACCGCCGCCCGAAGCCCCCGATGAAGAGCCCGCTGCCGAGGAGACCCCGGAGGAGTCCAGACCCCATCGCGAGATCATTCTGACGGTCTCGGAAGATGGTCTGCAGGCCGTGGTCGACGAGATCTATCCCGAGACCACCGAGGAGGAGGTCCTCGAGCTGCTGCAGAAGGAGGGGATCACCGAGGGCGTCGCCGAATCGGGGATCCGAAGGGCCATCAAGACCGCACAGGACTCCGGCAGGCCCGTCAAAGAGCTCGTTGCCGCCGAAGGAACGCCGCCAAAAGAACCGGCCCCCACACGCCTCGACCATTATCCGCCAGAGGGAATCGACAAGCTTCCCTCCCTGGACGCCTTCCAGAAGATGCTGGAGTCCGAGGACGCGGCCCAGCTGCGCAAGGCGGCTGCAGCGCTGAGTGGCGTGGCCGTTGGACCGGGAGTTCAGCTCGCGCGACAGATTGTGGACACCGGTGAATCGGGCACAGATGTGCGCGGACAGCCCATTCTACCTCCGGTCCCGGAGGAAGACGCCAAGGACGTTCGCCTGCAGCCGGGGAATGGTGTGGAGATGGGCCCCGAGGGGGACACGTACGTCTCTGCAAGCTATGGTTATGCCGGCCTCGCGGGGGGACGAGTGAGCGTGCTGTCGCCCTTCTGGGTATCTCCTGATGCCATGCTCGCCTGCTACGTGAATGTACCTCGACTCGACGGCTCCGTTGCCCCGACCGTCGACCACATTCGGGCCTCGATCGCCGCTGCGGGCATCTCCTCCGGCATCGACGAAGAAGTCGTCGAGCCACTGGTCCGGCGACTGGCAGACGGAAGCCTTGAGCAGCCGCTTGTTGCGGTGGCCAGGGGAGGCGAGCCGATTGCATCCGTGGATGGATCTGTCGAATTCTCCTTCCCGCATGAGACACAGATCGGCGCCATACTGCCCGATGGGTCGATCGACTTCAGGGAGACGAACCGATTTCCAGCCGCGAAGGAGGACGATCTGCTCGCCCAGACCGTTCCAGCAATCCCCGGCACCTCCGGCCAGACCGTCCGGGGAGACGAGCTTCCCGTGGAGGGACCCGCGATCGTCGAGCTGGCCGCCGGTGAGGGCGTCCGACTGGAAGAAGCCGACGGGATCCAGAAGCTGCACGCCGAGATCGAAGGTGGTACCAGCGTACAGACTGCGACGGTTTCAACGCCGGAGGGCAGCCACAAGAGCTATACGGTCTCGCTCCGACCGGTGACCCAGATCGCCGGCGACGTAGACTACGAGACGGGCAATGTCGATGTCAAAGGGAACGTGGAGGTGAAGGGATCGGTCACCGGCGGCTTCCACGTCATGGCGACCGGAGAGGTCAGCGTGGGAGGCAGCGTGGAGGCGGGCGCCGAGGTCGTAGCGGGTGGCAGCGTGACGGTCCGCCTGGGAGTCGTGGGAGAAGAGACCCACGTGAAGGCTGGAGACGCCCTCTCTGCGAAGTTTATACACGACGCACGCGTCGAAGCAGGGGGCGACATCGTCGTCGGGAGCTACATCCACAGCGCCCACGTACGCACCCACGCGCACCTGCACATGGAGGGGCGCGGGGGATCCGGTGGGGGCATCGTGGGCGGAGAGACCTGGGCGGTCGATGGAATCACGTCGAAGAACGTGGGCTCAGAGCGCAGCACCACCACCTTCCTGGGCGTGGGTGTGGACCCCGAGCTGTTCGCCCAGTACGAGGAGTCTCGCCAGTCCGCACAGCACGCGGGCACGCTGGTGCGCAACCTGCTGAAGGCCCTGGGCCTGAAGGCGCTGGATCCGAAGGAGATCCGCAAGCGGGTCGCCAGAAGTCCATCCAAGAAGGCCTCGATCCTACAGTACGTCAAAAAGGCCAACTCGCTCACCGAGATCCAGAAGAAGAAGCTCGAAGACCACCAGCAGCTTGGGGAGAAGCTCAGGGAGGCGGCCAGCAAGGCCGCACTGGAGGTCTCCGACGTGGCCTACGCCCGGGTGACCGTTCGCATCGGCGATCAGGAGATCGCCACGGAGGACGATCTCAAGGCCGTCCGCTACGCCCTGGACAAGGACGGTAGAATCGTCCCCGGCGAGCTATCTCCGTCTGGGGACAAGAAAGAAGGAGCCGACACCGACGCCGAGGAATCCCCACCTCCCGACTCTTGATCCCTCCCCATTTCGTTTCTGG
>JASLMQ010000400.1 GCA_030746455.1 Candidatus Latescibacterota bacterium | reverse complement strand
GACATCGTGGGACTCCTACCCGAGCACGTTGCGCATCGCGGATTCGAGCACGAGCTGACCTTGAGCTGGATCTACGAGCGAATCGAGCACGCGATAGGCAGGGGCATCCTGGACAAGCCGGTACACAGACTGCCGCCCGAGAACCAGGCGATCCCCATCCACTTCTCGATGTCGCTCATTGAGACCTGGAAGTTCCAGTATAACAGGGGCAACCGGGTGAGTGTGCCCAGGAAGCTCTGGGGCGAGGTCGACAAGATACTGGGCCTCACCCGACAGCAGTCTCGAGTATCCCAGGCAGGGACGCATGGAGGGTAAGGCGATGGCCGTGACTCCAGTGCAGGTGGCGTTCCGTGGCTTCCAGTACGGTCTGCCGGTGGCCTGGATCTACGAGGGCATCGAGCGCGGTCTGAAGGAAGGCATCGTTCGGCAGCCGGACTATTCGCTGTGGCCCAGCGGTACCCCCATATCGGTCGAGTACACCCAGGCGGACGTGGAGAACTGGAAGGCGCAGTACGACGACGGGGTGCAGGTGGACATCCCGCGGGAGATCTGGGGAGAGATCGACCGGGCGCTGGGAGTGTATGGGGGAATCAAGGACGGGTAAGGCAGAGAAGCATAGCGGAAGAGAGAACCGAGAGATGCCGAACGAGGTGAGGGAGCAGGACTGAGTTTCGTGGTAGATGTGAGCAGAGAAGCATTGAGAATTGTAGAATTGGGAATTGTCCGACGATGCTGCGAGGTAAGGCTGAGGGCGGAGAGCGGGGTCGGCAGAGGGGAGCCCCCCATTGGACGGGCCGGGAGTTGGTTGAAGGGAAGGGAGAGACCAACAGACGACAGGCGGAGAAGGAAGGCCTGAGATGGCGCGCGTTCTGGTAATCGATGACGACGAACCGATCCGAGAGGTGCTGCGGGGGATCCTGGAGGGGCTTGGTCACGAGGTGCTCGAAGCCGCCGACGGCCAATCGGGAATCGATCTGAACCGAAGCCACAAGCCCGCACTGGTGATCGCCGATATCATCATGCCGGAGATGGACGGGCTGGAGGTGATCCGCGAGCTACGGCGGGAATCTCCGGACGTGAAGGTGATGGCGGTTACAGGGTACGACGAAAAGGGCGAGAAGGGATATCTCGCCCTCGCTGAGGAGTACGGCGCGAACCGCACCTTCAACAAGCCCGTCGAACCCGGTGAGATCGAGCAGGCGGTCGCCGACCTCCTTGATCAGACGTAGTTAAGCCCATACCAGAGCGCCGGGATGGGGAAGATCTCCCTGAGGACCTCCCCGGCGCGTCCTCCCGACGCCAGGAGAGGCTCCTCGCTCCTGTTGGGCGTTCCGAAGATCAACTGCGTGGCGGTTCCACGATCACCGGCCACCACGCGGTCCCCGCCGTAGTAGAAACTGAACTCGTCTCCGCGCTCCCGAAATGCCAGGCTCTGCGCCTCATCCTCACCCACTCGCTCCGCGAAGTAGGGCCGCATGCGATCCATCAGCTGGTTGAAGCTGACCAGTAGAACCGTACCCGAGCCGGTGGCCGGCTTTCCTTCCAGCTCGCGCCTTTCCAGGAGGTCCTGGGTCAGGGTGTCCCAGCCCAGAACGTGCAGGTCCAGGGCCGCCAGGCCGTAGCTCCGCACCAGCTTGCCCAGGATTCCCACCACGCTCTTCCGATCCCCCGCGAACTCCAGCACCTGTACTCGCCCCTCATCCCGCTCTCTTGCCTCCTGCAGGATCACATATCCCCTCAGAGCGCCCCGCTCGCGGATGGTCAGCACGTTCGCGGGCCGGTTCATGATATAGCCTACCAGGGCGTTTCGGAAGTCGGAAGGAGGGCGGAAGAACCGTACAGGCTCCTGTCTGTACAGGGCCGCCAGAGAGGGCAGGTCCTCCTCTTGCGCTTCGGCGATCTGCAGCCCGGGATCATCGAAGTCACCGGCGCGATCCGCCGAGAGGCCGTAGCTCCGGTCTCGTCCCACGTATCGACAGCCGAAGCGATGGTACATCTTCCGGTAGCCGGAGACGATGATGAAGTCGACGCCGTCTTCCCTGCAGCAGCGGATGTTGTCCGCCAGCAGCGCGGTCGCGTAGCCCTTGCCCCGATGCTCCTCGAGGGTGGCGACGCCGCCCAGCGACGCCACCTGGACGGTGCATCCGAACAGAGAGGCGGTACGTCGCAGGGTTCCGATGTGGGAGACGACCTGCCCGTCCACGACCTGCACCCGGAGGTTGCCCGCGTTCTCGGGTATGTACATGTGAGGATATCGCGGGATGAGGCCCTCCCAGAAGACATTGTCGAACAGGTGGGCCAGCTGGTCGAACTCGTCGGCGCGGAGGCTTCTGATGCCATCACACCACGAGGGTTCAGGCTCTCGGGGCATTGGGTCCTCCAGTTCCTGGCTCTGAGTGTCTGCCCCGGCTCGGACGCGTCAACCTTCGACGGACTCGTTCGCGGGGCTCCGGCACACCGAGGCGCCTAGCAGCTCGTCTGGCCAGGGAGAGATAGGTGGTGAGTTTACCCCCGAAGATGTGGAGCAGGCGGGTGCGGCCCATACGGTGCAGGTCGAGCTCGTATTCGCGTGACAGGTCGGTGGGGTCGGCTCGCTTCGACACGAGGGCACGCACACCCACGACGGCCTCTCGGACGTCCTCCCTCCGGATGAAGGCCTGGGGAGTGAGATAGCCGTTGGCTTCTCCGATCAGATAGGCCACGTCCTCTTCGCTCACCTGGATGGAATCCATCGACCCGGTCTCGTCCCGCTCCGTGGTCCCGATCAGGGTCTGGTTTCTCTCCGGCTCGGGAATGATGAAGAAGATGCGTTTCTCCCGTGTCTGGAGAAACATCGGCTCGGGGACAAGCAGTCCATCGAGGAAGAGGTGGACGCCGCTGACCTTCCGGATGCAATACCGCGCCGGCAGCCCGAACCTTTCGACGATCTCGTCGATCCAGGGCCCGGTGGCATTGACGACGGCCGGGCTGTGGTACTCGCCCTGCGATGTCTCCACGGTGATCCGATCCACGCCTCGTCTCAGGCCCCGAACCTCGGCCCCCTCGAGGATCTCGGCCCCGTCCTGCTGGGCCTCGACGGCGACCCGGCGCGTCAGCTCCCGGTCATCCGTCTTGCCGTCGGCGTAGACGAACACCGACTCAAGGCCCTCCCGCCTGAGCGCTGGGAACTGCTCCTGGAAGACCTCCTTGGGCACCCGCGCGGACCTGACCCGGTTTCGCCTTCCGGCCAGGAGGTCATAGAGCTTAATGCCGGTCCACACCTTCCAGGTCCGCCTGGGGCTGGTCTCATACGTCGGTAAATAAAAAGGCCTGAGGGAGACGAGATCGGGGTAGATCTCCAGCAGCTCCTGGCGATCGTGGAGGGCTTCGTAGACCAGTCCGAAGCGGCGGGTCTCCAGGTAGCGAAGCCCGCCATGGATGAGCCGCGAGGATCTCGACGATGTGCCGCCGCCGATGGCTCCCTTGTCGAGGACGAGCACGCGCTGTCCCCGGCATGACAGCTCGAGCGCGATGCCGCAGCCGTTGATCCCTGCGCCGACCACGATGGTGTCGTACGACTTGTCCATGCCTTCGTTCGTCCTTGGGCCGGGGTAGCGAGTACCGCAAACGGGCGCTGCCCGGGTGGATGGCCCGTCTACACAGGCAGATCGTCCAGGATCTCGTTCGCAACAACCTGGTCGAGTGTCTGTCGCCTGCGGATGAGGTGCAGGCTGCCGTCCTTTGCCAGAAGCACCTCCGCCGCCTCGGGGAATGAGTTGTAATTCTTCGCGGACATCGCCGCGCAGTAGGCCCCAGCCCCGCCCACCACGATCGTGTCACCAATCTTCGTTTCAGGGAGACGTCGGGGCCCGAGACCCTCCGGGTTGTCCGGCTCGGGAGTGAGCACATCTCCGCTCTCG
>JASLMQ010000399.1 GCA_030746455.1 Candidatus Latescibacterota bacterium | reverse complement strand
CGTAGGGCTTCTCAGAGTCCTCGTCCTTCCGGCTCTCCATATCGTCGAGAACCCCGCTCACGCCGGTGAGCATGAGCACCGGGATGTCTTTGTACTGGTCGTCTTTCTTGAGGAGGTTGAAGAGGACGAACCCCGTTCTCTTGGGCATCATGACGTCCAAGACGATGAGATCGGGTATTGCCTCCTTGACCTTCTCAAGGCCTTCGTTGCCGTCGGCGGCGGAGATCGTATCGTATCCGTTCTCGCTCAACACGACGGAGAGGTACTTCACGGTGTTCGGGTCGTCGTCGATAATGAGAACCTGCTTAGGCATCAACTGTCTCCTTCCTGTCTTCCGGACCATCAATGGGTAGATGAATGCGGAACGCGGAGCCCCGGTCGGGCTCGGATTCCACGGAGATATCTCCCCCGTGCACTCTCACGAACCGTTCGGTCAATGCCAACCCCAGACCGGTCCCCTGGACGAGTTTTGTGCTGAAGAACGGGGTGAAGATCTCTTGCCGGATATCGTCGTCCATGCCGCACCCGTTGTCGCGGACCTCGATCGCCACGAAGCCGTCCTGCGGAGCAGGGAAGGTTCCCGCCACCACCTCGGGTAACTCGTCCGAGGGGTAGTCCTTCCAGACGCAGGCGTCGATTGCATTGACCAGGATGTCGGTGACGGCCATGTGGATCAGATTGGAATCTCCCAGCACGTCAGGCAGCCCATCGGACGGTTCGTGGCGCAGCGCCACTCCCTGGTCGACGGCTGCCTGTTGATTCTCTTCGCAGGCCCTCGAGACCACGTGGTTGAGGTCCACGCGCTCGAGCTCCAGCTTCCACTCTTTGGCGTAATCCAGCATGTTGCGAGAGAGGTTCCCGATCCGTTCGATCCCCTCCTCGATCATGTCCCGACCTTCCTGAATCCGCTCTCGGTTGTCCCTGGTCACTCCGTTCAGAACCAGGTAGGAGCCCCCTTTCAACGCGTTTAGCGAGTTCTTGATGGCGTGCTGAATCCCGGTCACGGCCTGGCCGATGGCCGCAAGCCTCTGTGACTGCACGAGCTCCCGAAGAAGCCGCTGTTCCTCGGTGACATCCTTGCTGATCCCGAAGGTGCCGATGGGGTTTCCTTCTCGATCGCGGAGTCGGGAGAGCGTTAGCAGAACATCGCGGACCCGGCCCTCCTTGGTCTTGAAATGGGTTTCGTAATTCCTGACATTGTCGGTATCCCTTAGCCGAGCGATGGCAACGTCCCTCTCGCGGGGATCCGCGAAGAGCATCTCGATCCGGCGTCCGACGACCTCAGCCCGGCTGTAGCCCAGGGCCTGCTCCGCGCCACGGTTGAACGTCTCGATGAACCCGTCAAGCGTAACGGTGATGATGATGTCGGCCGAGTTCTCCACGATCCCTTCGAGATACTCCATCGCACCCCGGAGCTCTTCCTGGTGGGCCCGGATCCTTTTCGCCATGGTGCCGAACGACTCTTCCAACACCCCTACCTCGTCGTTTCGCGTTCGATCGAAGCGGAGGTCGAGCTGGCCGGCGGCGATCCTCTTGGTGCCCTCGATCAGCCCGCTGATCGGCTTCTCCAGCATGCGCGAGAAGACCAGCAACGTGGCAACGATGCCCATAAGCAGGGACGTCAGGCCGGTGATCAGGTTGAGGAACCGGTTTCTGGCCGTGGTCACGTCGATCTGGCGGAGGGAATAATCGACGTTGAGAAAACCCAGGATCGGGGGGTCTCCCTCGTGACAGCCCGCGCATCGCCTGTCGTTGATGATCGGGGCCACAACGCAGAGCGTCCGGTTACCGTGGGAATCCTCGTCCACGAAATCCACGATATCGGGCTCACCTCCGAGACCCTCTCGATCGTGGCAGATCGCGCACTCTGCATCCCCGTGCTCGAACGTGCTCTCCTCTCCAAAGCGAGACGCCACCACCCCTCCCGAGTGGTGCGATATCAGCCGGATGTCGCCGTAGACCTCGCTCTCCCGGGACATCTCGTCGATCAGCACCTTGATCCGCTCGTTGCTACCGCTCATCATCAGCTGGCCCATTCCCTTGTTGATGGAGTCGGAGTAGAATCTGAGGGACTCTCGGATCGACTGTTCCGAGCTGTGGGCCCAGATGAGGTTGCTAACGTATCCGGAGATGGCGATGGCGGCGGTGATGATCGCTACAACCACAGCGCCGAGCTTCCAGGCAAGTCTGAATCTCATGGCTGCGTCTCGGTGTCGAGATGCAAGATCGTGTGCGGATCGCACGGCAAGTATAGTCAGTGGGGCCCGGACGTGTCAACGGGTTTCTTGACGAACTTCCCGCTGTTCTGGCGCTACCAACTCCACAGGTCAATCCCCCCGCTTCGGCTTCGAAACGGGGGGATTTCATCTCGCGTGTGTTGCTCGGTGAGAAGCTGATGGGGTCCGCAGTCGGGACGCGCCAGGTGCCGTTCCTCTACCGACGGTACCGCATCGGCTGCAGGGACTTGCTGACCAGGCTCTTGGAGCAATCGGCGCAGAACCCCGGGCCCTTCAGGTCGGTTTCGTCGGCCACCCTCGAGGCGTGCATCGCACAGGCGAAGTCCGCGCAGTGGATGAGGCCGTAGGTGTGGCCCAGCTCGTGTACGGCCTCGGTTTGGACTCGGTGCAGGAGTCGTTCTTCGTCCTCCGGGAGGCCGTAGAACCGGAGCCTCAGGCGATGGAGGGAGACAACCGCCGAGGATCGATCCAAGAGAGCCTCACCGAATACGAAGGTGAGGATCGGGATGAAGAGGTCGACCTCGGTGAGACCCAGCGTACGGTCGGCCCCGTCCTCGTAATGGGCCTCCAGGTGATGGAGGATCTGAGTCGAGTTGTACTGCCGTCGCTCCGGGTCGAAGGCGAACCCCGGGTCGAGGATTTCGCCGTGGGTCTCGACGCGGCAGCCGAGCGTATCGCCCACCGCACCCCTCACCGCGTCCACCATCTCTGGAGCGACGGCCCCCACGCGAAGGAGACGGACCGTGACCATTCCGCCTATCCTTGTCGCCTGAGGCCGTACTTCTTGATCTTGTTGTAGAGCGTCACCCGATCGATCTTCAGGGCCCTGGCAGCTTTGGAGACGTTTCCTGCCATCTGGTCGAGCACCTCCTGGATGTGCTGCTTCTCCAGCTCGGCCAGGGAGAGATCTTGCGCCTCCTGGGTGGGCGCCTGGTGCGTCCGCGGCGGGTCCGTGACCGGGAGGTCTTCGAGCTGTATCTCCCTGCCCTTTTGGACAACGATGGCCCGTTCGACCGCATTCTCCAGCTCGCGGACATTGCCGGGCCAGTCGTAGGCCTTCAGGCACTGTAGGGCGTCGCGAGAGAAACCCGATGCAGGCTTGCCCATCTCTCGTGCGGACCGTTCCAGGAAGTGCTCGGCCAGCAACGGGATGTCGTCACCACGCTCACGCAGCGGCGGCAGCTCGATGGTGAATACGTTGATCCTGTAGTAGAGATCCAGCCGGAACTTTCCCTCCTCCACGGCAAGGGGTAGATCCCCGTTGGTTGCCGCGATCACGCGGAAATCGACCTCGATGGGCTCGGTCCCACCCAGCCGGGTGAAGGTCTTGTCCTCGAGGATCCTGAGCAGATCGATCTAGGTCTTGAGGGCGATGTCGCCGACCTCGTCGAAGAAGATGGTCCCGCCGTGCGCGAGCTCGAACCGTCCCTTCCTTTTGTACTCGGCGCCAGTGAAGGCACCCTTTTCGTGACCGAAGAGCTCGCTCTCGATGAGGCCCTCGGGCAGGCCCGCGCAGTTGGCCACGACCATTGGCATGTGTCGCCGCGGGCTCTCCCGGTGGATCGCCCGGGCCACGAGCTCCTTCCCCGTACCGCTCTCTCCGACAATCAGAACGGTGGCATCTGTTTCGGCGACGGTGTGGATCAGCTCCTTGACCCTGAGAATGGCGGGGCTTTCCCCAACGATCTCCCGGATCCCGACGTCTGCAATGGCCTCGATCCGTTCACGAAGCTCCACGTTCTCCTTGAGGAGGCCCTGGCGCTCGGCGGCGTTATTGACGGTGTGTTGCAGGTCGTCGGGATCGAACGGCTTGGTGATGTAGTCGTAGGCGCCCTCCTTCAGGGCCTGCACGGCCGTGTCGACCGACGCATAGGCGGTCATGATGATGATGACCGCACCGGGGTCGATTTCCTTGACCTTGCGCTGGAGCTCCATCCCGTCCATGCCGGGCATCTTGATATCCAGGAGCAGGATGTCGAATCGATCGCCCTGCATCTTCTTGATGGCCTCAAAGCCGTCAGCGGCCGTATCCACCGGGTAGCCGTCCTCGGCGAACCATTCGCGGAGCGAATCACGGACCACCGCTTCGTCATCGACAATGAGAATGCGGGGTTTCTGGGTCATCCCATTCCCTCCTCGGGCTGGCCTGGCGTCTGCGCCCCCGACAGTCCGGCTCCCAGAGCTTCTTCCTGCATCTGGGGCCGCTCGGGCAGGCCGATCACGAAGGTGGTTCCCTGCCCTTCATCGGATCTCACGTCGATGCGTCCCTGGTGTCGCCGGACAATGCCGTAGGCCACCGACAGGCCCAGCCCCACGCCCTTCTTGTCCTGCTTGGTGGTGAAGAAGGGCTCGAACAGCCTGGGCAGCACATCCCTGGGTATCCCGACGCCGGTATCCGCGATGTCGATCTCGACGCCGGCGCCGACCTCCTCGAGGTCACCGGTCCTCCGGGTTGTGACTTTGAGCGTACCTCCGTCCGGCATCGCTTCAACCGCATTGATCAGAATGGCGAGGATGGCCTGCTGGATCTGGTCGGCATCGCACACGACATCGGGCAGGCCCGAACTCATTTCGCGGGCCAGGCGGATCTCCTGCATCTCCAGCCTGTGTTCGACCAGAAACAGGGCCTTTTCGACGAGGCCATTGAGGCCCACCTCGGTGACCACAATGCCCGATTGCCGGGAGAATTCGAGCAGGTTCCCGACGATCTTGCCGCACCGTGCGACCTCGGACTCCATGGAGTCCAGATACTTCTGGATGTCTTCGACCCTCCCCGGATCGGGTCCATTCCTGCCCACGATCTTGCTCAGCAGCCGGGTATAGGTCAGAACGCCGCTGAGCGGGTTGTTGATTTCATGGGCGACCGCAGCAGACAGCGCGCCCAAAGAGGCCATCTTTTCGCTCTGGACCAACTTGGCCTGGGCATCGCGCAGAGACCGTGTCTTTTCCTCGACGCGCTGCGCAAGGGTCTGGGTCCAGTCGGTGATCTGCTCCCGAGCCCTGCCCAGCTCCTCCGCCATCTGGTTGAACGAGCTCGCGAGGCGGCCGATCTCGGTCTGCGAGCGGATCGGGATGCGGTGGTCCAGGTTCCCCTTCGCCACCTGCTCGGTTCCCTGGATGAGGGTCTGGACCGGAACGTGCACGAACCGCCAGAGGAATGCGCCGCAGGTGGAGGCGATGATCAGCATCAGCACATAGGTGAGGAGACGGAACCGCTGGTCCTGATCCTTCAGGGCGCTGTCGATGCCCGCCAGAGACATCTGGACGTCCAGCACGCCGAGCACCTGCTGTTCCTCCGGGCCGGGGTGGCAGGCCTGGCCAGCGCAGGTGGGCTCATTGTAGACCGGCGTGATCAAACCGAGGACCCGGTGGCCATCTGCCGCCTGGAAGGTGCGGGTCAGCTCCTTCCCCTCCAGACGGGACACCGGTTGGTCCCCGATGTGGCACCGCGTGCAGGCCTCGGCCTTCTTGTCGGCCGCCTTGCCGCGCTCCGTCCGGTCGGTCGAGAACATGATCCGGCCCTCCTTGTTGAAGATCCGGATGCGCTCGATCGAGGACTGGGCGCCTACGGTGTTGATGATCTCGTAGACGTCCTCCTTCCTGT
>JASLMQ010000398.1 GCA_030746455.1 Candidatus Latescibacterota bacterium | reverse complement strand
GTGCTGGCGGGACGGGGATCCGCTCTTCGACTTGCTCCGGGAGAAGCAAGCATCTTTCGGTCTGGATGCGCAGGACACGGTAGACCGCCTCTGCCGGCATTTCGAGGAGCACGTCGTTCGTGAGGGGCTTCAGGCCATCATGCAAGGGGATGTGGCCCGGAATGAACCGGGCGACCAGGTGACGGTGGCCATTCTGGCGGTGGCCCTGGACGCTCCGGACACCGACGAGTGGCTCGACTGGATATTCAGAGAGGGCTATCGCAGGGGGGAAACCCCCAGCGGCGGCCACATACCACAGCTGTTCTCCACGGAGATCGATCGCGATGGTGTGGGATCGGAGGCCGCTCCTTCCTACAGCCTGGGGTGGCTCTACAAGGGACTGGGGATGGACAACCTCGACTACGCGCTCAGGGCCAGGCCCTCCTACACCCGGCACTGCGTTCGGGACTATGTCCGGTTTAGGGAGATGTTCCTGGCGCATGTGCGCATGGTCATCCTCGGGCGGTATGTCCCACCGATCGGCGACACAGGGAAGACGGGCGAGCCCAGCCTCTGCGGGCTCTCGCTGGCTCAGTGTCTGAAGGGATACGAGCTCTTCGGTGACCCGACCCTGGCGCAGGCCGCGCACCACCTGGCATCCGACGACCTGGAGAAGATCCGTGGTGCGATCACCGATGCTGATCCCGAGGAGATTCGGACCAGGGTGAAGGAGGCCGCCGAGATGTACGGCCCCCTGCAGCTCGAATCCGACGTGATGACCGGCTATGGACTGGCCCTGCTGCGCGACGGTGAGGACGAAAACGAACGCACCCTGTGGATCTACTATGGGCGGAACAGGGGCCACGGCCATGCGGACCGCCTCAACCTCGGGCTCTACGGGTTCGGACTCGATCTGCTTCCCGATCTGGGGTATCCCGAACATGCCCGGGTGTGGCCCAAGCGCATCGGCTGGACCAGCAACACGGTTTCGCACAACACCGTGGTGGTGGATCGGAAGCGCCAGACAGGAACCTACTCGGGGAAAGTCGATTTCGTGGCGATCGCCGATGGGGCCCAGGCCGTCGCGGTCTCATCCCCGGATGTCTATCCCCAGTGCTCGGCCTACGGACGGTGCAGCGTGCTGGTGAGGATCTCGGATGCCGACTTCTACGTCGTGGATCTGTTCCGCGTGTCGGGGGGGCAGGCGCACCATCTTCTGTTCCACGCGGCCGAGGGAGAGGCCACAGCGGGCGGGATGGACCTGGTCACCCAGAAGGGAGGGACCTACGCCGGAGAGCACGTCGGCTTCGGCGAGTTCTACGACGGCGAGCTGAAGGGCTACACCGGCAGCGGGTTCCAGTACCTCTACGACGTACGACGGTGCGCCGAGCCCGATCGCGTGGCCTGGGTGGACTGGCAGGTGAAGGACACGTGGATGGAGCTGCCGGCCTCGAAGCAGGCGGGCGAGCCGACGGTGACGGACATCCACCTGCGTTGGAATCTGATGGGGCCGCCGGGTGAGGTCGCCCTCTGCCACGGCGACCCACCTCAGACTAAGACCGGGAACCCGAGACGGCTGACCTATGCCGTGGCTGCGCACGCAGGAGAGGATCCCGTCGAGACGACCTTCCTGAGCCTGATTGAGGCCTACCGGGGAAGCCGGGCGGTGCAGGACGTTGAGGAGGTGTCGGCGGCGGGTGGGGATGGTGTGGCCTGCCGAGCGCTGGCGGTCTCACTGCGGGGAGACCGGAGAGACACGGTCATCGTCGGGGACGGAACCACACGGCTTCGGGTGGATGGCCGGATCGATTTCGACGGCCTGGTCGGGATCTATTCCGAGATCCAGGGCGAGGCCCGGTGGGCGGTACTGGTGGGGGGACGCGTGCTGGGTACAGAGGCGAGTGCAATTCGGCGGGAGGCCGGTATCTGGACGGGGAAGGTGGTCTCGCGCGGCTCTGGCAAGATCGTGACCGATGCGGAACTCCCCGATGATGGGTCGATCGACGGGTGCTACCTGTCGGTGGTGAACGACAACGAAAGGGACGCGTGTTACCGGATCCGG
>JASLMQ010000397.1 GCA_030746455.1 Candidatus Latescibacterota bacterium | reverse complement strand
GGTCGAGCGCCACCTGTGTGACTTCCACATCGCTATGCTGGCGGAATGGTGCTGGAATGCCGGCGGTAGAAACGCGCGTGATTTCATCCGCGCCTGGGTCACCAGCCGTGCCTATGCGCATCCAGAGCTGGCCATGGAGTGGATGGATGGGATGCTGCCGGTCGAGTTGGCCGTCTGCTCGGCAATGAACTCTCTGCCGGACATGGTCAGCTCGATTGAGAAGGGAAGTGCTCTGAAGTTGGGGAAGGCTCCCGGGCTCGAGGGCTTCACCGAAAAGAAGGCGTTGGAGGAAATGATCGCGACGGCGAAGCGGTGTGGGTCCGTCGCAGAGCGTCTGGGCCAGCGTGACATGGCGGCGGAATCACGCTACCTGGTTTCAGCCCTGGGACTGTTGCAGGGTATCAACCGTCTATCGCACGCCCTGGCCGGACCCGACGGGGGCAAGCCCGCCCGCGTTGCCGGTGCCTTGCAGGAGGTGAGTGCGGAGATCGATGCTATGATCGCCGCAGCGGAAGACCAGACGGCCGCGTGGACCCGGATGTCCCCCTCGACTGCCGCGGCGCTGAACCAGCATACCGGGGACTACTGGAGGAACTGGCAGCGGACGTTTCGGTCATTGGGTGAGGCAGCGCTGCGGTAGCGGATGGGGCCAGGCCGGGCGCCCCGGAGCGTGCCCCGGGAGACGCACGGCACCGAGAGACGAAGTCACTACGCGTGCTTCTCGATCTTCTGGAAGAGATCGCGGAAGATGGGATTTCGCCTGATGGCCGTGGCCACGCGGATGAGGTGCCGCGATCGGTCCTCGCTCCAGGTGAACTGGTCGGTGAGGATCGGGCTGTGGACGAGCTCCGTGGGCACCCACTCGGGGTTGAGCAGGTAGGCGATCGCCGAGATGTCCCAGATCTCCTTGGCCCAGGCATAGTGGTCCGCGCTGTAGCCCTTGAACCGCTCCGCGAGGAAGTCGCCAAGCGGGCCTCTGCCGGCCACGTGGGCGTCGATCTCCGGCACCGTGGTTGTCAGGTGCGAGGTGACGCCCTGGCACGGGATCTGGACGAAGGGCACGCCGCAGTCGAAGATGAGGCGGGAGGCGTGGAGGTCCTGCCCGAGGTTGAATTCGCGCGTTGACGGCCAGTGCTGGGGTTGGCCGCCCAGCCAGACGACGACGATGTTCCGGATGATTTCGGGTTCGACAAGAATGGCGGAGGCCACGTTGGTGATGGCGCCGATGGCAACGACGTAGAGCGGGGTGTCATCACTACCGGACGCTTTGCTCACGAGATCTTCGACAGCATCGTTCCGCTGCGGCTCCTCGGGTCCGGCCAGGTAGGCCGTCGAACCTTGAAAGGTAAGGCCGTCGGGTGAGACGTCCAGGCGCTCGAGCAGTCGCAGAATCTCCTCGTAGCTCTTCTCCATGCCGTCGGCCGGCCCCGAGGACCGCTTGTTGCTGAACGGCGCGGCGTATATGGCGTCGACGGTCAGGCGGTCGGGCGAGAGCAGCGCGTGGACGAGGGCGAACTGGTCGTCGATCTCGTTGTAGGTGTCCGTGTCGAGGACCATCCGGACGGGGCCATCGGGCGGTGTCAGGAGGTCGAGCCGTTCGGCGTTGGAGAGCTGTGGAAAGGTCATTGGGGCTCCTTGGGTTGGGGACGGGGCCGGACAATGTCGGTTGGGCGATGGGCCGAGACCCCTCAGAACCGGAACACCGAAATGCGCCCTTCGATACGGCGCCCTGCGGCCGCCTAGTCAAGGCAGGCTTCAGACGCGAAAGGAAGCAGGCGTGTTGAGACCAAGCTCGGGCTAAGATAACGACGAGTGGGGCTGAGGTGCAAGGGGATCGGGTCTGCGGAGGGAGCATCTACCACGAAGGCTACGAAGACCACGAAGGGCAACCAGGAGCGTACTCCGGAGCAGGGAGGTCGACATGAAGCTGGGAATGGATCACGTGGGAAGGATCACGGATGAGAAACTGAGGTTCCTGCAACAGATGGGTGTGGAAGGGATCATGGC
>JASLMQ010000396.1 GCA_030746455.1 Candidatus Latescibacterota bacterium | reverse complement strand
GCAGCGATCTCAACGAAAGGACCAGCTGGTCCTCAGCCAGGGTGCTCGCATCCCATTCGAGCGGGAAGCTCCCGTCTCCCTGTCCGTCCCAGTAGGAGTGGTACTCCAGCGCCGGCCGGCCGCCCCACGTCTTCAGGAGTTTGAACGTGTTGCCGCACCACTCCTGACTGCCCACCGTCATCTTGATCAATCGGCTCACGTCCGATCGACTCACGAAAACGCTCGTGAGGTAGCGGTAGGGGTAGTTCTCCGTCTGAATCTTCGACACGATGTTCATCTTGAACGCCGGTATGAGCTGCTTATCGTCATAGGGCGGGTCCGCCTTGACGTGAAATGCGGCGTTCAGGTCCTCCTTCACCGTGATCACGACGGTCTCGAAGGATCGGGTCTTGCCGTACACGGTCCGCGTCGCATCGTAGACGGCCACCTCGGCCAGCCCATCGTCCCACACCTTCTGGCTGCCCCAGGTTGCGTCTCCGGCCTCCGCTTGCGAGACCAAGAACAGAGCGGCCCATATGAGATGCTTCATCGGTTCCTCCTCATCGTCTTCGCGGACGTGGCGGCTGTGTGTCCGGCCTGTCGATGGTTCGCCTGCGAGTGGGCATCGGTCGGCCTCAGGACAAGAGGGTCTTCACCAGCCGCTGCGGGGGCCTGCAGCTCGGCTGTGATGAGAGCACCGTCAGGACCGGGATAGTAGCGTTTTCACCAGGCCCCCTGGGGTGAAGAGCTCCTGTGGGAATCGTTCTTCCCTGATGACGGCGGCCAGTGTCCGGCTCGCCTTGCGGGAGTGGGCCAGGAGCTTGGTGAAGATCAGGTTGCCGATCGGATCGGCCATCACACGCATGGCTCGGGCGTAGCCGTCGTGAAACTTCGAGGCGGACGCCAGCAGGTTGCGTTCATAGCTGCGCAGCTGTTGGGCCGAGTAGGGCGGCCCTGCTCCTGCGATGGCCTCGGCGGCCAGGATGCCGGACTCCAGGGCCTTGCCGATTCCCTCGCCGCTCAGGTCATACGTGCAATCCACGTTTTCGCCCACCAGGAGAACCCGATCAGCCACGCTGGGGCCTCGTCTCAGGCCCGTGCGCAACTGGAAGCCCCGCGGGGGTCGCACGAATCCGGGACGGTCCGTGAGGCCGCCCACCGTGCGATCGACAAAGACCCGGAGCAGCTCTCTGATATTCCGTTTCGGCCTGTGCTTCTCGAAGGTGATGACGCCCACGTTGAGGACCTGATCCGGGCACGGGAAGGCCCACGCATAGCCAGGGAAGATGTCCCGGATGAGGTAGAAGCGGTAGGCATCATCGCCCCTCGTGTCGGGGACGTAGCCCCGCAGTGCCGCGGCCGTCCTCGGAGGGAAGCCGAAGCCGAGGGCCTTCGCGAGCCGGGTATCCACGCCCGTTGCGAGAACGACAACGTCTCCGCTGTAGACGACCCCCGTACGATCGGCGAGCGTCACCCCGTGATCGGCCACCTGGATGTCGTCGATCTGTGCCCCGTGGACGACGACGCCCCCGTTCTCTTCGACGGCCTCACGCAGAATCTGGTCCAGCCGCGATCTCTGCATCGTGTAAAAGGTCTGATCGATGGCGATGCGCTCGCCCCGGTAGCCCGTGATCACGGCCCTGGGGATGGCTCGGGCCGCGCGCTTCACCCGATCGAACAGCCCCAGCCGGGCCAGTGCCTTCTGCGTGTCGACGTTCAGTCCGTCCCCGCAGACCTTGTCGCGCAGAGGCTGGCCCTTCTCGAGCACGACGGTGGGTATCCCCCTGCTGGCCAGCTCGATGCCGCAGGCTGCGCCGGCAGGTCCGCCACCTACGATGAGGATTCGGGGATCCACGGTCTGCGCGGTCTCCCAAGGCTGGGGATGTCGCTTCGAGGTTGATGCGCGATGCTGTTGTGAGTCCTTTCGCCTTTTCCCCAGGCGTGCTCCGGCGCCAGGAAATGGGGGCGAGACGGCCAGGGAAAATACCGAGGCCACGGGGCCATGTCAAGCACGCGGCTCTCGTGCCGACCGGGGGCCCGTGGGGGCCCTTGGGCCAGATTCCGCGGCTTGCCTCGTGACCTTGACTTGCCCCGTGATTGGCCTATATTCCGACGAGTGAACGACGCCATCCCCAGGAGGATCGGGACGCACTATGATCTCGGAGAATATCCGCAAACGGATCGCGGCCATGAACCGGCAGCGTCTCCGCCAGGATTCCCCACGGACGGGGGAAGACGGCGGGGCCAGTTCGCCCGGCCACGCTCCAGCGTCGGCCGGGCAGGCCGGAAGACCCGACAAGGATGCTCTCCACGTCTTTGCGGGCCCTTCGGATGCAAGGCTGACGGCCACGCTCGACGATGTGGCCGAAGGTGCGGAGGTGCGCTCCGACGCCGGGTGTTTCTACCTCATCGAGCGCAGCTTCGGAGATCAGTTCCAGGTTGATGGGAGCACCTTCTGCCAACGCTACGTCGATGCGTTCTCCAACCTGGGCCCGGACCGGACTGATGTGCCGGAGAGTCTGCACGTCCTTGGCGCGACGGGCCCAGACGAAGTGCTCTACGTGGACATCGAAACGACCGGGCTCTCGGCGGGATCACCGCTGTTCCTCGTGGGGGCCCTCCGCTTTGCCGACGGAGACCTGGTTGCCCACCAGCTGCTGGCCCGCGACTACACGGAAGAGGCGGCACTGCTCGACCATTTCGCGGCGATGATGTCTTCCTCAGAGGTCCTGATCAGCTTCAACGGCAAGTCCTTCGACCTGCCGTACATCAGAGATCGGTCGCTGTTCCATGGCGTGTCCTTCCGCCTCACACAGACCCACATCGACATGCTTCACGAGGGCCGCCGGCTCTGGCGCGACACGCTTCCCAACTGCAAGCTGCAGACGATGGAGCGATACCTCTGCCGGCGTGTCCGGCACGGCGACATCCCGGGTCAGGAGATTCCTGATGCCTATCACCGCTTCGTGCAGACGGGCAATGCGGTTCAGATACGCGATATATTGCACCACAACGCGCTGGATCTGGTAACGATGGCGGAGTTGCTTGTGATCATCTCCGAGGGGCGCGACCTGTGAGATCGCTCGAGGGACGCCGGGTTCTGGTGATGGGCCTGGGCCTCTTCGGAGGCGGGGTGGGGGCTGCCCGCTACCTGCAACGGGAGGGCGCAGAGGTCACGGTTACCGACCTCCGCACGGCCGAGACGCTGAGCGAGTCGATCCGGGCGCTCGAAGGTGTTCCCGTGCGATACCGGCTGGGAGGGCACGACGAGAATGATTTCACACAGGCCGACCTGGTGGTGGCCAACCCGGCGGTGCCCCGGTCGTCTCCTTTCCTCCAGGTGGCCGAATCGCTGGGGATCCCGGTTACGACCGAGATCTGCCTCTTCCTCGAGCGATGCCCCTGCCGCGTGGTGGGGGTAACAGGCAGCAGCGGTAAGACGACGACGACCTGCCTGCTGGGCGAAATGCTCCAAAGGGCCGATCCGCGCGCCCTGGTGGGCGGCAACGTCGGCGGATCGTTGCTGGACCGGTTGGACGAGCTGACGAGCGACACGCCGGTCGTGCTCGAGCTCTCCAGCTTCCAGCTGGACAGGCTGGGGGACGCGGAATGGAGCCCCCAGATCGCGGTCGTGACCAACTTCGCCCCCAATCACCTGGATGTCCACGGCAGCCTGGAGGCGTATCGGACGGCCAAGCAGCAAATCGTTGTTCACCAGGGAGAAGGAGACTACGCCGTGCTCAACGGCGACGATGCCGAGGTGGTGGGCTGGGAGGGTCTGGGGCGCGGTGAATGCGTGTCCTTCAGTGTGCAGGGGGGCCAGACGCCGGGCGCGTACCTTCGCGATGGCGAGGTGCGTCACACGATCGGGGGATCCGAAGCCACGGTATGCCCGGCATCGGACCTGAGTCTTCCCGGACGCCACAACCTGGCCAACGCCCTGGCCGCGTGCGGCGCGGCACTGTCCTGGGGCGTGGGGGAGAGCGATGTTGCCGCGGCGATTCGTGACTTCTCGGGGGTCGAGCATCGCCTGGAATACGTGGGCGTGGTCGGCGGCGTGACCTACTACAACGACTCGATCGCGACGAGTCCCGATCGGACACGCGTGGCGCTCGAGTCGCTGCCGGAGGGCGTCATCCTTATCGCTGGGGGGTCCGACAAGGGGCTGAGCTTCGGCGAGCTGGGCCCGCTCATCGGTCGCAGGACGCGCGATCTCGTTGTGCTGGGCGAGACGGCCGAGGCAATCGCGTCGGCCGTTCCTCACGGATCAGAGACCGGGATCCATCGCGCAGATTCCCTTGAGGATGCCGTTGCTGCCGCCACACGACTGGCTCGGCCCGGCGGAACCGTGGTCCTCTCACCGGCTTCCGCAAGCTACGATATGTTCCGCAATTTTGGGGAGCGGGGGCACGCCTTCAAGCGGCTGGTGGCCGAGCT
>JASLMQ010000395.1 GCA_030746455.1 Candidatus Latescibacterota bacterium | reverse complement strand
GGCCTATCGGCCACGGCCTTCCGATTCGGCAGCGGGGTGTGCGCTGTGCGCCTCAGGAACGACGAGGGCGAGATCGTGATGCTGCCGTTCCAGGGACAGCAGATCTGGTCGGCGGGTCTCCGAGGGCGCGAGCTGACGATGGTGTCCATGTTCGATCAACCCCGGGACACGCGCGAGTACCTCGAGACCTATGGGGGGTTTCTGCTCCACTGCGGAGCCACGGCGATGGGCGTGCCGTCCGAGGGCGACAGCCATCCCCTGCACGGCGAGCTGCCGAATGCGCGCTACCAAACGGCACACCTGGTTGTGGGTGTCGATGAGGAGGGGGAGTACATCGGCCTGGGTGGGGCCTACCAGCACACGGTGGCGTTCACCTGCAACTACCGGGCGGAGCCGCTGGTGAAGCTCCACGCCGAGTCGTCTGTGATGGACATTGCCCTGACGATCACCAACCTCAGAGATGCTCCGATGGAGTGGATGTACCTGGCGCACCTCAATTTCAGGCCCGTTGAAGACGGCCGGTTGGTCTACAGCGCGCCGTGCACGCCCGAGCACTGTCGGGTTCGCAAGAGCATCCCCTCGCACATCTCGCCTCCCCCGGGCTATGCGGAGTTCCTCGAGGAGCTGGAACGGGAGCCGGAGAAGCACAATCGGTTCTCATCCAGTCTGCCGTTCAATCCGGAGGTCTGCTTCTATCTGGACTACGCGGCGGATGATGCGGGGTGGGCCCACAGCCTGCAGGTGCACCCCGGCGGTGAGGCGGACTACGTGGGTCATCGGCCCGAGCAGCTCGACAAGGTGATCCGGTGGATCGCCCTGAGCGAGGACCAGGCGGCGATGGGGCTGGCGCTGCCGGCGACGGCGGAGCCGGAGGGATTCACGGCGGAGAAGGAGAAGGGGAATATCAAGGTGCTGCCCCCGAAGGGGTCCGTGCGGATCAACATGCGGGCGGGGGCGCTGGACGCCGACGCGGCGGCGGGGGTGGAGGAGGATATCGGGCGGCTTCTGTAGAGAGACGTTGCTCAGGGCCGCCAAAACCCGGAACTACGAAAAGCGCGAAAGACGCGAACGGAAGGCTCTAAGGCTGGCACCCATCCATCAGTGTCCATCGGAGCCTGCCCCGGACCCCGATCCGGGGTTCATCGGTGGTTGCGTTCTGTTTTGCTGTAGGGCGAATGGGTGAACGATGAGACGAGCCGAGAGACTGAAGGCGAAGCTGTTCGAGATGGACGATCGGGCGGTGTGCCTGGAGCGTGTGGCCATTATCGAGCGGTGCTCTGAGCGATACCGAGATGAGACGGCGGGGCGGAAGTTCGGGCACACGCTTCGCGAGCTGCTGACCGGTCTGGATGTGGTGATCGACGAGGACGACCTGATCGTGGGGAGATTCCCAGAGGTCGTGCCCACGGCCGAGCAGGAGCAGTGGTTCCGCGAGAAGCGCGAGGCGTTCTACCGTCCATCCTGGTTCCAGACCGACGGGCACCTGACGATCTCGTGGGAGCGGCTGCTGGACGAGGGCCTCAAAGGGATCGGCGAGCGAGCGTCGTCCCGTCTGGCGCAGATTGAGGGCGACGACGGGATCAGCCGGTCGCAACGGGACTTCCTGGAGGGGGCGATCCTCTGCTGCGAGGCGATCGAGATCTACGCCGAACGGTATGCCGATGCAGCGGAGCGGCTGGCGGAAGAGGCGACCGATCCGGCGCGCAGGACGGAGCTTCTGGATATCTCGCAGGTGTGCCGGTATGTGCCGGCAGAGCCGGCACGAACTCTTCAGGAGGCCATTCAATCGATTTGGCTCGTGGATCTCGTGCTTCATGCCGTGGTGGGCGCCAGGGACTTCGCGCTCGGCCGGATGGACCAGTTCCTGTTCCCGTACTACGAGGCGGACCTCGAGGCGGGACGGACCACGCCGGAGGCGGCACAGGAGCTGATCGAGTGTCTGTTCGTCAAGTGCAACGAGATCATCGGGTACGCAGACCAGGCGAATGCCCGGAAGCGCAGCCTGTGTCAGGACAGTGTGCAGTACGCCATTCTGGGTGGACAGACGCCGGAAGGGCACGACGCGACGAACGCGTTGTCCACGATCTGCCTCCGGGCGGGGCACCTGATGCTGAAACAGCCGACGATCAAGGTCCGGTACTTCGAGGGGATCGATGCGGGCTTCTGGCAGGAGGCGTGCAGGCTGGTGCGCGCCGGTGGATCGGTGGGTGTGTACAACGACGAGGTGGAGATCCCGGCCTTCCTCAGCGTTGGGGTCGACCTCGAGGATGCGCGGAACTACGTCCACTACGGGTGCTGCAACGCCAACGTGCCGGGCAAGGAGGGATCGCTCAGGGAGCGCTGGCACAGCCTTCCGAAGTTTCTCGAGCTGGGGCTCAACGACGGCGTGGATCCGGGCAGCGGGGAGCAGGTGGGTCCACGGACGGGCAAGATCGACACCCTCCAGTCGGTCGACGCCATCATCGATGCGATGCAGGCCCAGATGCGGCACGCGCTGGAGGCCGAACGGGCCCAGTTCCCGCCTCTGACTGACGAAGACAAGGCGCAATGCAGCTTCACGCTGGAATCGGTCTTCCTGGAGGCGTGCATCGAGAACGGGAGGGAGTGGCGGCTGGGCGGCACGCAGTACTGGCACAAGTCCCAGCACGGCTCGGGTATCGGCTCCGTTGCCGATTCCCTGGCCGCGATCCAGCGGGTGGTGTTCGACGAAGGCCAGTTGACGCTTTCCGAGCTGCGCGACGCAATCAATTCGGATTTCGAGGACCACGAGCCCCTGCGCCAGCAGCTGTTGAATCGCTGCCCCAAGTACGGGAACGATGAAGAGGGTGTCGACGCGCTGGCTGTACGGGTCGCCGACATCTTCTGTGATGAGGTGGTGCGGTGCAACGAGGTCCCCCACGGCATGCGGTTCTGGCCGGAGATCTACAGCTACCACAACAACCGGCGTCTCGGAAAGGAACTCGGTGCGACGCCGGACGGGCGCAAGCGGGGGGAGGCCATCAGTGAAAACCAGTCGCCCAGCTATGGGATGGACCTGGCGGGCGCGACGGCGTGCCTGCGATCGATGGCCAAGCTGCCCTTCCACCGGACCCCGGGAGGCGGCACGAACCTGCGGCTGCACCCCTCGACCGTACGAGGGGAGAAGGGACTGGAGGCGCTGTCGGATCTCCTAGCAACCTACTTCCGGCTCGGGGGGCAACACCTGCAGGTGAACGTGGTGGATGGCGAGATGCTGCGGGAGGCGCAAGAACGGCCGGAGGACCATCGTTCGCTCTCTGTTCGGGTGGTGGGATACAGTGCGTATTTCGTGACGCTGGCGAGAGACGCGCAGGAGGATCTCATCAGACGAACGGAGCATCTGACGTGATCACAGTTCGCAACGAAGATCGACCGTCGACTGCAAGTACCACGTGAGGGGTTGGAAGGGTCCTCGCCATGATCGTACGGGCTATCAACCACGTTCGAAAGACGATCTACCACTCGCCGCAATCTCCTGGATTCACCTCCTGGGTGGGCGCGATGGCGATGCCCGATGGCAGCATCATCGTCTGCTTCACGCAAGCTACGGGTCCGCTGGAGGGACGTCCGAGCGCTCCGCTGGAGGTGAGAGAGAAGCTGTCCTGGCCTCCGGACGAAAGCGAGCAGTACGACATGACGGGCCTGGACCTCCGGAACGTACACCTTCGGTCGCACGACGCCGGTGAGACGTGGAGGCAGGTGAGCGCGGATGCATTCCGCACCTGCATGAATGGGATCACGGGGGAGTGCCAGACGGCGCTTTCAGATTGCACTGTGATCCGTGGTGTGTGGGGGTACTACCTGCCGTACGACCCGGACGTGCCCAAGACGGGGTTCATGCAGAGGTCCCTGGATGGGGCGGTGACGTGGGGTGAGCCCGAAGTCTTGCTGGACCCCAAGAGCTACACAGCGTGGCCGAAGCGGGTCCGCCAGTTGAGCGACGGTCGCCTTATCGTGGCTGGGGGTGTGGCACACGTTCCCGCGGACAGCAGAACGCGCCGTGAATACAATGGAATGATGGAGCCGTTGCTGCTCGTGTCAGACGACTCTGGCAGCACGTGGCAGGGACCGATCAGCGTTGTGCCGGCCGAATACAGGGGGAAGTGGGGTGGGGAGGAGTACGACGTTGCTGAGTTGCCGAATGGCGACCTCCTGTGCGTGTTCCGGAGGTGCTCCTGGGACGAGCGAGCGCGAGTTTTCGGCAAGGAGGTTCGCTGGCAGGGCGTTCTGGAGGTGGACGGAATGGTCTGGAGGCCGAGGGAGGTAGGCCCTGCGCCGTTTCCCCACAGCGGACACCCCGACCTGCTGGCAACGCGGGATGGCATCGTACTCCACCTAGCGACGTCAGGTGTCCATTGGACCGCAGATGCAGGTGTCACGTGGAGCGAACTGGATGTACCGGCAACCGGATACTACCCTCGTGCAGAGCAGACGGCCGACGGGACGATCACCGTCTTCTGGCACGTGGGTGGGGACAACCCCTACGGTGCAGTGGACCAGTCGATCGGGATGGACCGGTTCCAGCTGAAGGTGGACGCTTGAGCGAGGACAAATGCCCGGATTCATCGAGAAGATCGGCGACTACGTGATCCGCGAGCAGCCGCTGGAGGAGATCCAGCAGACCGTGGAGCTGCCTTTCAACCTCTGCGGTGTGAATCCGTACGGATACTTCCGGTCTATTCGCCGGTTCCTGGCAGAGCTCGAGGGGAGGCCGGTGGGAGAAGGCTGGGTGATGGCATCGCGCCACAACCCCTGGGGGGAGCTGGGCCACTACGCGATGTTCTCGGAAGAGCACAAGCGCAAGGGATTGGGCGGTCGTTTGCTGGCGCTCTGCGTGGACGCGATGCGCGATGCCGGCATGGATGCGATGTTCGTGGACACGGGCCCGGGCGTTGCCCACATGATCTACGGGAAGTACGGGTTCCGCGATGTGGTCGAAGACCACCCTGAATGGATGGGCCAGGCGTACACGGGAGAATCCATCCTCGACTACCTGTCGGCTTACTACGGCGTCGATGGCGAAGAGCTGGACGTCCAGCCCCTGGACGCAGGCCACGCAATCGAGATACGGGCGCTGATCAACGGCACGGTGGACCCGGACTGTCTGGTGAAGAACTATTTGCTGGGCATCTTCTGTGACGACCAGCTGCACCAGGGACAGATCTTCGTGGAGGTCCCGAACCTGTCGCACGGTGAGAGGCGGAAGGTGCACATGCTGGGCCTGTTCGCGGGGAGAAAGTTGGTCGGGTTTTCGACCCTTGCCCCCTGGCGAACCACGAAGTGGGACAACGGTCGTGAGGCCCACATCGGGTTGATAGACCTGTACGTGCATCCGAGCCTGTGGCGGTCCACCGCACCGGGTCTGCTGTTCGACTCCATGCGAGGTCTGGCCGACGAGATGGGTATCCTGGTTCTGAGGACGCTGGAAACGCCGCGTGAGACAGCGAAGACCGATGCGCTCATCCAGCAGGGATTCAGGGTGAAGTACGAAATGCCGGAGGAGGTGGTCCTGGGCGAGGGCACACCGGTCCGTGGACGGCATCCTTCAGCGAGGCTCGAGGATCTTGCGGTGTACGAGGTTCAGTTCGGACGGCCGAGGGGCTTCGAGCACCCCCATCGGATGTCGTCGGACCCTTGAGTGCCACAGCGGATCCTCCGTGGACAGGTGAGGCCAGAAGGACTCGGAGGTGGGCCGGACGTCAGGGAGCGGTGAGGACATGAAGATCACCCAAGTGGATCTGTACGAGGTCGAGGTGCCGCTGATTCCGGCGATTGCGAAGGCCCGGGTCAAGATCTACGACATCACGATCTGCCGGATGATGACCGACGAGGGGATCGAGGGGATCGGTGAATCCGCGGTCTACACGCTGAACGACGCCGACCGGTCGGCTTTGAGGGCCCAGGCGGATTCCTACCTGGGCAAGGATCCCCTGGCGATGCAGCCGATCGGCGAACCGATGCTGTTCGAATGCCCCCTTCTGGACATCACCGGACAGGCATACGGCATCCCCGTGCACCGGCTCTTCGGTGCCAAAGTTCGGGATCGGGTGCCTGTGTCCTACTGGTCGAGTCCTATGGAGCCGGAGGAGACAGCCGCCGAGGCTGTGGCGGGAGCCCGGATGGGCTTCACGAACCACAAGCTGAAGGCGCGGTCCTGGAACATCGTGGAGACAGTTCGGCTGATGAAGGAGGCGGCCGGTGCGGACTACACGGTGGGTGTGGATCCCAACTGTGAGTTCAAGCACCTCCACGTGGCGGCCCGGCTGGCCGAGGAGCTGGAGCCCTTCGGAACGGTGTCGGTTCTGGAAGATCCGATGCTCAAGGACCATCTGGACTGGTACCGACTGCTGAGGGAGAAGACCCATATTCCGGTGGCCATGCACTTCGGGGCTCCGCAGGCGAAGCGCGACAGGCCGTGCCAGTCGGGCGACGTGCTGAAGGCCCTGAAGGCCGAGTGTATCGACGGCGCCTGTCTGGGGGGAACGGCCCAGGAGATCGTGGCCGCGGCTGCCGTCCTGGAGGCGGACGATCTGCCCTGCTGGGTGCAGATGGGCGGCGTGTGCCTGGGCGTCCTTGCCGCCTATTCGGTCCACCTCCAGTGTACGATCCGGAACGCGACGATGCCGTGCGATGAGCTGCCTTTCGTGAGGGAGGCGGATGTGCTTGGTGGCGGCCTGGTCCTCGACAAGGGACACTTTGTGGTGCCCGATGGACCGGGGCTGGGGGTGAAGCTGGATATGGAGGCGGTGGAAGCGCACCTCGTGAGGTCGTACTGATCCCCTATCCTGAAGAGCCCTGGAACTACGAAAGACGCGAAAGACGCGAAAACTACGGTAGGCAGGCTGGAAGCAGAGCGTGGCTGAGGGAGGAGGATCGGGCGTGAGTGGAACGAAGACTATGGAGATTCGGCCGAGGTACTATCGGCTGTACACCGACGACGGGGCGGAGCTGGCCGAGGAGAATTACCGCTACCGCGAGCTCGACTGGACGGTCCCGCTGTCGCAGGCGGCGCTGATCAGCCTCGACGTGTGGAACTTCCATTTCTCACGGGAGACGCTCGAGCGGATCGAGGAGATCACGGTGGGCAGGATCGCGCCCCTCGTGGAGGCGTGTCGGGAGGCGGGCCTCCAGGTGATCCACGCTCCCGCCGGCCCGGTGGCACAGAAGCACCCCAACTGGGTGGAGCTGATTCCCGAGGAGGAGCGTCCGCAGCCGACCTGGCCGGACTCCCCGGAGTGGCCCCCTGCAGCGTTCCGCAAGAAGGCGGACGCCTACGCCCAATA
>JASLMQ010000394.1 GCA_030746455.1 Candidatus Latescibacterota bacterium | reverse complement strand
GGTCAGACGCGAAATCCCACAGGTGGGGGAGGGTCACCTCCACGCACTGCCTGAATCGATTCGCCCAGAAGCCCTTGGTCCATTTCACCGACTGCAGATCGACGCTCTTCAGCCTGCAGTGGGGGCTCTCCGCCGTGTTCGTGATGGCGCAGTCGCCCATGTCATTGCCCATGTGCAGGACCCTTCGTTCCGCGGATGTGTACCTGCGGTTCCCACTGCATATCGGGATCCAGAGGATAGATCGGTCGCGTGAGATGCCTGTAGGGGATCTGCCCGATGTCCGGGTTGATGGCGCCGGGGCTCATCGCCAGGAACGCGCTTCTGGCCAGACGACCCAGCTCGGGGAACAGGTAGCCCTGCTTGACACCGACTACGTCGTGTTGGGTGAGATCGATTCCCAGGGCTTCGAACTGGGCCAGACCGGTGAAGGCCGTGCGCCGCTCCGTCAGCACCGTCTTGAGGCCGGCGATCCGCAGCACGGCGTGCCGGTTGCCCGGTTCCGCGTCCAACAGACCGACCACCTTCCCGGTCACTTCGAGCGGCGCGCCGTGGACCGGATCCAGCTTTCCGCCGATCGAGAGTGTGAGCTCGTTCCCCGCACCGGCGGCGAAGCAGGCCGCAACGGCATCGGCGTCCGCGATGGCGGCAAACACCGTGTTGTCCACACCGGCCGCGAGCATTCGCTCGAGCACGATCGGAACATCGCCGACGCCCCCACCGGTCGGGTTGTCGCCCGCGTCACTGATGAAGACGGGCCTGTCGTGCCGCGCAGCGTCGATAGCCATCCGAATGCAGTCGTTGATGCTGCCCGAAGGCATCCCGAAGCCGAAGCGCGATCGGTTCTCCCACCACGCCAGGGCCAGCTCCCGGGCTGCGTCCTCGACCGATGCCTGTTCCAGTCCCACTGCCACCGCCGATGACGCCACACGCGGCTCGTCCGCCCAGGCATAGCCGACCAGATACGATGCGTCCAGCAGGCCATGCCGCTCAATCGTCGCCGGCAGGTCCGCGTAGAGGCCCTGCGCGGGCTCTGCCGTGGTCATCGCCATCTCGCCCGAGAACAACGTGGGGATGGACACACAGGCGGATATGGGGCGCGTGCCGCGACGCAGACAGCCGACCAGCAGCTCTATGGCTCGCGATCGGGTCTCCTCCCGATCGATGTGTGGGGCTGTCCGGTAGGCGGTCAGGAAATCCAGATTCCGCATCACGCGGGTAGAGACATTGCCGTGCAGGTCGTAGCTGGCCCCGATCAGGCAATCCGGTCCGACCGCCTCGCGCACGGCGGCGACCCAATCCCCCTCGGCGTCCCGCATCCCCTGGACGAACATCGCGCCGTGCAGGTCCAGGTAGACGCCGTCCCAAGGGCCGTTGCGACTCAGCCCGTCCAGGCATTCCGTCTTGATCTGGTCATACGCATCCGGCAGGACGGGTCCACCCGCGATCGCCCGTGCGCGCAGGACGGGTACGAAGTCGATGTCTTCGTACTCATCCCCGAGGGAGTAGTCCGACAGCAGGGCCTCGCCCCGCAGTATGGCGAAGTCCTCCAGACGCGTCGGCAAGGGCGAGAAGGAGCAGCACTCCACGGCGATGCCGCAGACCGCGATCCTCATGATGCATCTCCCGTTGCGTCCCAGGATGCCTGAGTCGTCGTCGCCCGCCTGAACGCCCCGACGCATTCGTCAACTGCGCGGGTCGAGACATCCGACGGCGTGAGGAAGTCGAATCCGTGCACCGTGCCCGGGTAGTTGTGGAGCTCGACCGGGACACCGGCTTCCATCAGCCGCATGGCGTAGATGATCGCCTCGTCGCGGAGGGGATCGTGTTCGGCCGTCATCACGTAGGCCGGGGGCAATCCCGATAGGTCTTCCGCGCGGGCGGGCGACGCATAGGGCGACACGTTGCTGCGGTCCTTGCCGATATAGAGATCCCACATGTCGCGCGAGTTCTGGGAGGTCCAGACGTACACATCCTCGCAATCCCGCATCGACGGGGTGTCGCACCGCTCGTCGATGACGGGGTAGATCAGGATCTGGAGCGCCAAATCGGGCCCGCCCCGGTCCCGCGCCATCTGCGCCACCGCGGCGGTGAGGGCGCCACCCGCGCTGCCCCCGCCGATCGCGATCTTCGAGGGATCGACCTTGAGCTCCTCGGCGTGCGCGGCCGTCCACTGGAGTGCGGCGTAGCAGTCCTCGACGCCTGCGGGGAAGGGGTGTTCGGGCGCCAGCCGGTAGTCGACGCCCACGGCGACCGCCCCGCCTTGAACGGCCATGACCAGGCACCGCGCGTGCTCCGATTCCAGATCGCCCAGGAAGAAGGCGCCGCCGTGGAAGCTGACGAAGCCCGGCCCAGGTTCCGTACGGTCCCTCGGCATGTAGACGCGGATGGGCACGTCGGGCGCGCCATCGGGTCCCGGTATCGTGCGCTCGATCTCCTCGATGTTCGGGTCTGTGGGTCGCTCGATGCCCTGCGCCGCCAGATCGGCAAGGAATTCGGCAACGACCTCTCTGGCGCCGACGGGATCGGTGACGTCCAGCGTGGGGATGGTTGCTGCGTGCTTCTGGACCTCGGGGTCATAGATGCGGTTGGTGGCCATATGGTCCCTCTCTGGCAGTGCGGTGCTGGCTCTGTTCCTGTCTCTGTGCGAAGATCGCAACTACGAAACTCGCAAAGACGCCGAAAACTGCGAAGGACCTGATGGGAACAGGCTCGGACCTCAGCTCTCAGGTGGCGGCGTGTAGATTCCAGATCCGAGTGGTGGAACCCATGTCCTCAGATGCTTCGTTCAAGACGGTTGCGTATCTACGCGTCTCAAAGCTAGGCCAAGGTTCCTGCGGCTTCGACAAGCTCTTCGACGCCACACGACCGCTCCTGGAGCCTGAACCTGGCGGGGAACAGCTTCCTGCAAGACTTCCGTACCCCACTCAGAGAGGCGTTGCGACCCTTGCACAGGCGAGCGAGGTCCTTCACGCCTCCGCCGCGGAGCACCAGCGGGAGGTAGGTGTGCCGGGCCCAGGCGGCCGGGTCGGTGAGGTCCAGCCCGCGCAGATCCCCGGCGAAGGGCCCCATCTCGGCGTTCGAGCAGAGGAAGGCCCACGCGGAGAACGCCGTGAGGCCCATGTCCCGGTCCGCGACGATGGCAACCCTCCCGGGCTTGATCTTCATCTCCGTCTCGGCAAGCCGCACCGTGGTTACGATGTCGCCCGCGAGATGCTGGTGCGGCGTTCGGTTGTAGGAGGTGAACAGGTAGCTGTCCTCTATCATCCCACGATAGGCCCGGACCTCCTCTTCCGACCGCTGTCCGAACATCAGCGGCACGATCACCCCATGCCCGTCGTCGATCAGCTGCTGGACTCCCTTCGGGGTCCGCGTGACGAATCGGTGCCAGGCATCGGGGCCGTCCCACGCGCGCAGGATCACGTAGCACGGCTTCCCTCGGGACGGGGTCACGAACCGGCACGTCAGACTGCTGTCTTCCGAGAAGCGGCCGTAGGTGATCAGGTTCTCGCTAAGGCGTCCCTTCCGGTAGGCGTAGCGAGGTGTCTGGTTCCGGACGAGGATGTCCGCCCGGTCCGGGTAGACGAGGTTGAGGGCATCGGCGGCGTTCTCCTCCCGGTCAGGCTTCCGGTGGAGATCGCGCCACATCCGGATCAGGGCCGACTTCGTCTTGATGGCGTTCTTGACCGGGGGTACCGGCGTCCTGTGCACGAGCAGCTTCTCGGGCTCCGGCACCGGCTTCTCCGACTCGGGTATGCGCTCCTCTACCTTGGTGCCACGGAGCAGCCAGTGAGCCATCCAGGCGTTGACCCGCTCGCGGGAGGCCCGGTTGTAGTTGTGGCTCTCGTCCTGGTAGAAGCCGTCGATGGCGTCTTCCTTGCCGTACAGCCGATAGAGCTCCTTGAGGCTGGAGTACTCGCGCTCGCGCATGTGGTGGGTCCAGTCGCCCGTGCACCCCGTGAGCAGGAGGGGCCTGGGCGCGATGAGGCCCACGTAGTGCACTGTGCTGTAGTCCAGGTGCAGCGTGGGAGTATTCTCGCACACACAGCCGCCCTGGTAGTGTCCGGAGAGCATCACGCACGGCGCGGCCACCTTCACCCGGTCGTCGGCCGCAGCGAGGTAGTAGGTCTGCGTGGCACCGCCGGATTCCCCGGTGCATCCCACGCGGCGGCTGTCGATGTCGTCTCGGGACAGGAGGTAGTCGAGCACCTTGATCGAGCTGTTCAGCTGGAGGCCGAACATGCTC
>JASLMQ010000393.1 GCA_030746455.1 Candidatus Latescibacterota bacterium | reverse complement strand
ATCCTCCTCCCCGAACGGCCGAGACCCCTGCGGGGATGCTGAACTCCATCGGACTGACCAACCCGGGACTCGACGGGTTCATCGAGGAGAAGCTTACCGACCTTCAGGAACTCGATACAGCGCGCGTCGTCAGCATCGCCGGCACCTCCAACGAGGAGTTCGCCGAGATGGCCGAGCGGCTCAACGATCAGGAGGGGATCGACGCCCTAGAGCTCAACATCTCGTCGCCCAACATGAAGGACGGGGGACAGCTCTTCGGATGCCGCAAGCAGGCCGCCCACGGGGTGACGGCTGCCGTGAAGGCCGTGTCTCGGCTTCCCGTGATCGTCAAGCTCACCCCCAATGTCACCAATATCGCATCGGTGGCGGCCGCGGTCGAAGAGGCCGGCGCCGACGGCATCGCCCTCATCAACACCCTGCTGGGCATGGCCGTGGACGCACACAGTAGACGCCCCGTCCTCGGGAACATCACCGGCGGCCTGTCGGGGCCGGCAATCAAGCCCGTGGCGCTGGCGATGGTCTGGAAGGTAGCCGACCGCGTGTCGGTTCCCGTGATCGGGATGGGAGGAATCTCCTCGCCAGAGGACGCAATCGAGTTCCTCATCGTAGGGGCATCCGCCGTCCAGGTCGGCACAGCCACGTTCGTCGACCCCTGGTCGGCTCCGGAGATCGTCGATGGAATGGTCGGCTACTGCAAGGCCCACGGCGTCGGCCGCATCGCAGACCTCGTGGGAACCCTTGAGACGGAGCCCCAGTCCTAGACGGTGGCGGGGAGGGCTACACAGCCTCCTGGTCCTGGCCCTTTGCGCGCTGAGTCTGGACCTTGCGTGCACGTCTCGGCCCCGCTACCGGACCGGCCCCCCGCCCGAGTCTTCGTCCCCCCCAGACAGGAAGGCGGCCCCGAACCCCTCGGAGAAGTCCCCCTACAATCCCGACGAGAAGCAAGACCCAGTCGACAGCAACCTCACCAAGGGGGCCTTCCAGGTCGGCAAGTCGTCCTTCTACGCGCACGATTTCCACGGTCGGCCGACGGCCAGCGGTGAGATCTTCGACATGAACGCCCTCACCGCGGCCCACCGCGAGCTTCCCCTCGGAACCATCGTGCGGGTGACCAACCTCGGCAACGGCCGCAGCGTGATCGTGAAGGTCAACGACCGCGGTCCCTTCATTGAAGGAAGGATACTCGATCTGTCGCTGGGCGCGGCCCGGGTGCTCGACATGGTGGAACAGGGCGTGGCCGAGGTGAGCATCTTCATCGTCAAGTCTGTAGACTGATCTTCTTCTGGGTCTGTACACACCTGTGGCCGCGCTCGCCTCACGAGCACGGCCACGTTTGCTGTTCCTAAGGTCCTGGTTCAGTCGCTCAGACGCTGCTCTACCACCAGAGCCCGTTGGACAATCTGCAATCTACAATTCTCAAATCTGCAATGCTTCTCACGCTTCGCTACCCGGCCCCCCTTCCATCCCTTTCTCACCGTCTGCTTCTTCCTTCTCCTTCTCCGACAGTTTCTCCGCCTTCTCCCAGACCAGTCGCTCGAACTTCTGGCGGTCGGCGGCCTCCTTCTGCGTCCCCTCCATCAGCATGCGGGAGATCATCTGCGCGAGCCGTTCGGGGTCTCGCTTTCCGATCTTGGCAAGCGTCTTCAGCTCCTGGACCTGTTGCTCGCGCCGCGTCTTGGGTTTGGCAGGGGTCTCCGGCTTCTTGGCCTTCCGCGCCTTGCCCTTCCGCATCGGCGCCTGCTTCTTACCGGCCTTGGTCAGCGTGACCCGCTGCTTTCCCCAGGGCCGAACGAACTTGCCCAGCAGGCCTCCCGATTCACGCTTGCTGTCATCCTTCTTGGCCATCGATCGCACCCCTTCACGCCGGCCGTCGCGGGGGGCGAGGGTCCGGTTGCTCGGATCCGGACTCCCGTCCTGGCGGATATACGGCAAACGTGGCCAATACCGGCCACTCCTATCGACACCCGCCACAGGCAGCGTACGCGAGCTGCGCCGGGGTAAGCATCGATAAGATCCTTAAAATACGCCAGTTATCATCCGGCCTCTCATACGGGGGCCGGATGGTACGCGTCTTGCGAAAACGGAGAAAGTAACCTTCGGGCAACCCATGTCCCCCGGTGGAGGAATCCCAATGAACCTGCGCCCAGACGCATCCGAGGAAGATGTCCCACACGTCAGCGAACATCCCCTTCGCGAATCCCTTGTCCAGAAGCCCAGGCTCCAACCCCTCGGCGTGCTCCTGATGTGCCGACGGAGCGAGGCATGGCACAAGGCCGACGTCCGGGAACGACGCGAGTTCGACCTCAGCGACCCGCAGGTCCTCGAAGACTGGGAGCAGAAGCTCGAGGGCCGGTTCTACCGGATCTACGGCTACGGGGAGGGAGAACGCGAGCCGTGGGAGTTCTTCTCTCTTCTGGAGTTCGACGACCTCGAAGCCTGGCAAGGGCTGGAGGCCAAGCTCGAAGAGTCGGGCTTCAGCGTGTTCTTCGAGTGGGAGGTCCTCGCCTTCGGCCGTCGCGCCGGTTAGCCTCAATGCGACGAAATCGGGGGGTGCGAGTGGCGCGAAGCGCCTGGGTACCCAGGTTCCGCCTCGGGGCCAGGCCTGGATCCTTCATGCCTCCCTTTGTGAGCCATCGCCCGGGCCTTCCTCCACCTGGATATGCCCTTCTTTCGTGTCTGGAGCCTGTCCCGGCCGACTGCAGGAATGCCACTGCTACAGGCTGTAAACAGCAGCCGGGATGTCTTTCGTGGTGACCGGGTTCTGTCGAACCAAGGTTAGTCCTTCGGAATCCGCCGGAACTGGATCTCCACGGGAAACGAGATCCCCCGCATCCGGCCCAGGATCCGCCAACCGTCCAGATCCACGGCTGCAAGACCGGGCCCCCCTCCCTGCCTCTGGAATGTCCCGACGTAGGCACGTGCGCCATCGGGAGAAATCCCCACAATCGACGTCTCATCCGCAAGCTCGAGACTTCTCCTGACCAGGTTCCGCTTCACATCCAGGTCCAGGAGCCATCCGTCGGAGCTCACGTACAAGGCCTCCCCGTCCGGTGAAAACGCGAGGCCGTTCGTGTTCTCGCCGTCCACCTGGATTCCCCCGACCACCTTGTTCGTCTCCAGGTTGAGGACCGAAATCACCCCGCGGAACGAATCCGTCACATAAGCCCGCCGACCATCGGCCGTGATCGCGATTTCCTGCGGGACCGAGCCGAAGTCGATCCGGTCCACCACCTGCCTGCGTTCCAGGTCCACCACCGCGATGTCCCGACTGTCGAGGTTCAGAACATAGAGCCGCTTTCCGTCCGGCGTGACGCCTATGTCGACCGGAACGCTCCCCACCGTGAGCGTGTCCACCACCTCTCTGGCTGCCAGATCGATCACCCGCAGGACGTTCGTCCGACGCTCGGCCACATACGCGAATGCCTCATCGGGGCTCAGCTCGACCCGACCCTCGGCCTCGGTGGGCACCGTGTAGATCACCTCGTGATCGGTGTTGAGCACATAGAGCCCGAACGCCTCGGACACGAAGAGTGATGCCTCATCCCTGGACAGCTTGAGCCCCGACGGAAGTCTCAGGGGTATGTAGTCGGTCAGCAGGTGGGTGTCGTAGTCGAACGCGGTCAGCGAGTTGT
>JASLMQ010000392.1 GCA_030746455.1 Candidatus Latescibacterota bacterium | reverse complement strand
GGGAATCGAGACGCTCTAACGGGAACGGAGACTGGTGACTATTCCCGGCTGCAAGAGTGAAAGGCACGGCTCTAGCGCCCGAACTCGATCTCGCAGTCGGGATCGTGCGGGATTCGGGCCTTGCAGGTCGCCGCATCGAGCTTGCGCACGTAGTCGGCGGTGCGGACCCGTCTGGCAATGGAGACGGCGAAGAGACGATCGCCCTTCCTGCAGGGGGCCTCCGGCCTGGGCGGGGTGTACATCACGCCGTTCATATCCGCCCGGCCTTCCTGGATGACCTTGCCGGTGAAGGGATCGAGCACCTGGCAGATGAGATCTCCCGCGCGGACCCTCTCGTAGGCTGACTGATACTCCACGACAAGCCCTTCCTGCTGTGCCTCGCACGGCGCGTAGGAGGGGCGGGCGTATTCGTGGTCTTCCATGCTGTTTCGCCAGGGATCGAGGATGACGGTGCGCTCGGGAAGCCTTAGCCGACCCGGCAGCAGGCCCCAGAACTTGAGGAGGTTGGCGATCCCGACCCGGCCCTGCTCGACCGAGACAGATCGGAAGGCCCTCTGGCCCCCCAACTCGATGGTGAGCGCCTGAATGCCGGCCTGGTAGCAGGCGATGCGGCTGTAGGGACGCTGCGGTGGCTTCGCGGCAGATCGAGTATGGATGACAGCCGGGATGCCCGTGACGACACCCAGATCCACATCCCGTCGGAACGTTGCATAGATGGCGCTCGGGGACTGGTGACAGTGGAAGTCGACGAGCAGGCTGGCGCGACGATGGGATGCCATCACGGCGCGATTCCAGATCTCGTAGACGACTCGATCCACGAGTAGCCCGCTGCCCTTCTGGCCGGGCCATCTCCGGTTCATGTTGTACGGGCAGGCGTTGCGGTCGAAGCCGGGCGGCCGGTTGCGTCCGCTTCGGTAGGCCCGGAGCCTGTCCGGTGGCTCGTTCTCGGGGAAGAACTCGTTGCAGAGCATACCCGCGCGCGGGTTGGCCGTGGGAATGGCGAAGACGGACCCCTTCATCGTGCGCGGGTCGACCTCCTCGCAGAACCGACGGATCGCCTCGATGCCGTTGTACTCGGCGCCGTGCTGGTTTGCGAGGATGACGACGTGTTCGCCCTCTTCCCGACCGTTGACGACCACCGTGGGGATGCGGACCCGCTTACCTCCCTCCCGGACCTCGAGCTGACCCCAGGCCTTCTGTCCGGCTCGGGCCTTTGCTGTGCCGAATTCTAGGACCGCCATGTGATCTCCCTTCTCCCCGCCGGGATCCGAAAGGCGGAACTACGAAACACGCGAAATGCGCGAAAAGAACGATGGATGCCCCAGGAGTGGCCCCGCAGGTCTGCCTGATGTATGGGACTACTCCCCTTCGAAGAGATCGCTGATCACCTTGACAGTTTCCTCAACCAGGACGTCTCCACCTTCGGGGCCGACGTGGTTGCTGGCGGGGACCGATCCGTAGCTGCCGCCGCCGACGCTCCTGGCGCTGGGTAGATAGGTGCCCGATCCGGTGAGCTGGACGACGAAGGTCTGGAGCGCCTTGCTTCTCGCCTTCATCCGCAGGCCGTAGTCGAGGTAGAGCTCGAAGGCGTTGGTGGCGAAGACGACCTCTCCGACGCGGACGACGTGGAGCTCCATGGGATAGTTGGGCTGGGTCTTCTGGAGCTCGTGTCGCTCGATGACGCTCCGGAACCAGCGTGCCCGGCTAATGCACGTCGAGCGTTCCGAATCGGAGGCCGGCCGGTCCGCCAGCTCGGCGAGCTTCTCCTCGTAGGACAGCGCCTCCCGCTCGGCCTCCTTCACGTCGTCCTCGGTGATGGCCCGCCGCGGCAGCTGGACGGTCTTGACCACGTGCTCGAGTCGGACCTCGTGCCGAGTGTCCTTCGCGACGAGAGGCATGACCTCGTCGACCGCGTTGGCGATGCGGTTGCCGATCTCGGCACGCTCCGCCATACGACGACCGGCTTCGTCCTCGCAGAGGCCCTTCAGCTTGAGCATCCGCAATTCGGCGCGTTGTTTCCACATCAGGTGAGGCGACTGGTCCCCGGCGGCGCTGCACTGCGGCAGTATGTAGAGACCCTCACCGTGACGGCGGCGGATCTCAGACCGGGTTTCGTGCCAGAAGTCGGCGGAGACCAGGTGATCCGACTCGGTGACCTGAGAGGGGCAGGCGAGGTTGATGACCATGCCGGTTACCGCCCCATCGGGGGCGTACGTGAACAGCATGTCGACGCCGTGGTCCTCGTATCCCTCGATGTGGGAGAAGTCGTCGGTCGACGTGTCGCCATACATCTGTGAGGTCCCATCGAGTTTGACCTGACGCCGGTTGAAGCCCACGACGGCCTGTCCACATCCCCAGGAGAGTGAGCCGGTGGACCGTCCGTTCCACGCGTCGGCCACGCACGTTGCCGTGCGATCGATGAGCAACTGACCGTAGTCGCTGGGCTTCATGACGTCGGGGCCCAGATCCTCGTGACGGCTGTCGTCCGTTCCCGGCGCGGCGTGGGTGTGGGTGGCGCTGATGAGCAACTTCTCGGGGGAGAGATCGGGGGCGAGGTCGGCCAGCTTCCCTCTGACCCCGGCCAGGATGTCCTCGGGTATGCCGACCCGGTCGACCGATACCATCACGCACTGCTCATCCGCAGACTCGAGGGCGAGCGCGGTGACGGTGAGGGGGTCGCGCACTGCGGTGGAGACGCGGACGCGGAACTGGCCGCGAAGGGATACGGGTCGGTCTGGGGTGACGTCCTGAGACGCCCAGCCGATGCGGAGTGATCCATTCTCGGTGTTGTTGGACATCCCAGGATCTCCAGAAGACTTGATGAGGCCTCAGATGCATTCGCCGATCGATGCGGAACTGCCGCGAGTGTGGATCAAAACACCCTATCACGGATGTCGGCGGGCACGGATGGCACGTCGACGGGCTCCCAGCCGTTGCGGATGGACGCGGTGGCGGCGCACCCGACGGCAACGCTCATCCTCCCCGCAAGGGGTGTCGCTATGGGCCTCTTCCCTTCGAGCAGCATGTCCACGAAATCCCTGCAGACTAGGGGATCGGCGCCGCCGTGGCCTCCCGATGCGGGCTTGACGGTCAGGTCGCCGTGGGCCAGGTTCTGCCAGCGATCCGATTTGTCGCGCATGCGGACGATGACCTTCGTGCCGTCGTCCAGGTTCTCGAGCCGTCCCTCGGTGCCGATAAAGGTGTAGTTCCGGCAGTAGTCGGGCGCGAAGTGGCACTGCATGTATGTGGCTTTGATTCCGCCGTCGAGCTCCATCATCAGCGTGCTGTTGTCCTCGACGTCGACCTCTTCGCGGAAGACGCACAGGTCCATCTTGTTGTCGGAGGCGGCGTCCATGTGCTGGTACTCGACGCAGGTGTCCTTCTCCTCGCAGTCCGGACAATGCAGGTCGTTGGGCTTGTTGCCCCCATAGTAGTCGAGACCGCCCGATGCGGCGACACGCCGGCCGTACTGTCCGGTGATCCAGTGGATCATGTCGATGTCGTGGGAGGCCTTCTGCAGGAGGAGGCCCGTGGAGTTCTTCGAGGCGCCGTGCCAGTCGTGGTAGTACCACCTGCCGCCGTGGCTGACGAAGTGGCGTACCCAGACGACCTTGACCTCGCCGATGGCGCCCGAATCGACGGCGTCCTTCATCACGCGGAAGATGTTCATGTAGCGCATGTTGTGGCCGACCATGAACTGCTTGCCGGAGTCCACCCATGCCT
>JASLMQ010000391.1 GCA_030746455.1 Candidatus Latescibacterota bacterium | reverse complement strand
AGCGGGATCCGGGAGGGGGGGAGTTTATGTTGCGGATCGACCGAAACCTGTTATATTACCACCCGTTGTGGCCGCGCCGTCGAGCGGCCTTCAGTGGCGTATGCAGGGCCGCCGGACGGGGCCGGAGGCGTGTTGAGAAGCTCAATAGGGAGGTCGTGGATGCCGAATGCGCTGTTGGTGTGCCCGGAATATCCAGTCACGTTCTGGAGCTTCGATGAGGCGCTCAGGATGGTTGGGAAGCGGTCTGCCTTTCCCCCCCTGGGATTGCTGACAATAGCCGGCATGATGCCGGAGGAATATGACCTTCGTCTGGTGGACATGAACGTTGGTGAGCTGGATGACGAGGATCTCGCGTGGGCGGACGTGGTTCTGACGTCGTCGATGATCATCCAGTGGCCTTCTCTGGAGCAGGTGATCGAACGTTGCAACGGTGCGGGCGTACCCGTGTTGAACGGCGGACCGCTCCCCACGCAGTACTATGAGGATCTCAAGGGAGACGCCATCTTCTACATGGGAGAGGCGGAGAACGGGTTCCTCGACATTGCAGAGCGCATGGTCGCCGATCCCGGGTCGGTCGGCAGGGAGTTCATCGATCGCCGCGGCGAGTTCAAGGACCTGACGACAACTCCGCTCCCTCGATGGGATCTCCTGGACTTCGACCGCTACCAGCACATGGTCGTCCAGATGACGCGCGGGTGCCCTGAAACATGCACCTTCTGCAATATCCCGTTCCTCTACGGTAAGCAGACGAGAATCAAGACCAGCAGTCGAATGGTCCGGGAGCTCGACGCGTTGTACGATGCGGGGTGGCGCGGCACCGTGATGGCGGTGGACGACAATCTCATCGGCAATCGCGACGCCATCCGCGAGGCGTTGGTCGACGAAGTCATCCCCTGGCAGGAGGAGCGCGCCTATCCGTTCCGCTTCTTCACCCAGGCGAGCATCCGGCTCAGCGAGGAGCCCGATCTGCTGGAGGCGATGTATCGGGCGGGCTTCGACGAGGTCTTTGTCGGAATCGAGTCTCCGTCCGAAGAGAGCCTGAAGTTCATGGGGGCGCGAAAGAACCTGCAGGGGAGCGGGACGCTGATGGAAAAGGTCCGGACCCTTCAGCAGTACGGGTTCGAGGTGATGGCGGGTTTCATCATCGGCCTGGATGCTGACCCGGATGACATCGCCGACAGGATGATCGACTTCATCCAGGAGGCCGGTATCCCCATCGCCATGGTCGGGATCCTCAGCGTGCTGCGAGACACGCCGGACTACAAGCGCTACGGCCGCGCCGGGCGCCTGATCGAACGAAAGAAGGCCTACACCAATACGGGCGTGTTCAGCCGCGAGCTGAATTATGTCCCCGCGGTGGATCCTGAGGTCCTATTCGAGCGCCACCGTAAGGTCGTCGAGACGATCAACAGCCCCGGGAAGTACTTCCAGCGGTGCCAGACACACCTCGCGAACCGCCAACGCCGGCCAGTCGGTGACATGCCGATCGGCCTGGCCGAGGTGAGGGCCGCCGTCACCTCGCTCTGGCGGCAGGGAATCGCTGGGTCATACAAGCGGGACTACTGGCGGTTTCTGGCCCGGACGTTCTGGAGCGAGCCAACGGATCTGCCCGACGCCCTGACCCTTGCCGTGCAGGGGCACCACCTGATCACCACGACGCAGCAGGCGCTGCAGGTCGACGAAATGAAGACCTTCCTGGAGGAGGCGCTGGAGCGGGTCGAGCGTTTCTGCGGAGGATACCGCGAGGCATTCCAGCAGAAGGTGGAGGACTATGCGGGCCGGGTGATGGCTGGCATCGATCACCGGTTCGCCCACTTCAAGGACGATCGGGTCACGCTCCAGCACAACGTCGAGGTCCTGCTGAACACGGCACTGGACTCCTATGACGCATTGAAGGAGGAGTTCCGCCACCAGGTGCGGGAGCAGCTGGAGACCTTCCAGATGGAGATCACGGGCCTCCTCGTGGCCTACGCGGGAGAGGAGTACGCGCTTCAGAGGATCCGCATCGATGACTGGCCGCGGTAGTGCGGCCGTCTGTGGCTGCCGCATATCCGGACCGTAAGAATCAGCCCGGCTGCTCGAATGGGGGCCGGGCTTTCTCTTTGCCCTTTACTAGGCGAGGTTGGGGAGCGGGCAGGACCCACGATCGTCGGATGGGGCCGGAACGGCCGGCGCCTTGACACACCCGGGCGATCTCAATACCTTAGGGGCCTGTGCGAAAGGGGACGATATGGATATCGCGTTCTTCGCGGACGAGGTGTCGAAGGCGGACTTCGAGGAGGCGGTGCGCCTGGGCATCCAGGCGGGGGCCGACGGGGTCGAGCTCCGGGGCGGGATATGGGGCAGACGGGTGCAGGAGATCGACGACGACGAGGTCAAGCGGGTCCAGGATGTGCTGGCGAAGCACGGGACCTCCATCATCTCCCTTGGATCTCCCTTCGGGAAATGCGCCCACGACAGCGAAGCCGAGAAGGCCGACCACCAGCGCATATTCGATCGAATGGTAGAGCTTTCACATGCGTTCGATACGCGGATCGTCCGGTGCTTCTCCCTTTGGAATCCCTTCCGGAAGCAGGGGGATGAGATGCGGCCCGAGGTCGACGCCTATCTCGACGTGATCTGCCCGTTCCTGGAGCCCGCGGTGGCCACCGCCCAGCGGGAGGGCATCGTCCTGTCACTCGAGAACGAAGGCGCGACGATCGGTGGCACGTGCGCGGAGGTGGCGTCCATTGTCGCCGCTCTTGGCGATCCCCAGAGCCTGACGTTCTGTTGGGATGTGAACAATGGGGTAGCCCTTGGAGAGCCCGCCCTCCCGGAAGGCTACGGGTTGATCAGAGGCAGAATCAGCCATCTCCATGTGAAACCAAATGAGGCCGGCGAGCTCGACCCGGTTCTCGGTACGGAGATATCATACCTGGAGTTGTTGAAGACGATGGTAGCGGACGGATACAAGGGGGCCGCAAGCATCGAGCACTGGGGCTCGCCAGAAGACATGCTCCGGGGCGTGCGGCTGCTTCGCGCGGCCGTGGACGAGCTGGGGGCCTCTGGATGAGGAGTGTGGAGACGATGAACGACGGGCCCAAGATCGCCTATTTCTCCATGGAGATCGGCCTGCAGTGGGACATCCCCACCTATTCGGGGGGCCTCGGGGTCCTGGCGGGCGACACGATCAAGTCGGCCGCGGACCTCAAGCTGCCGATGGTGGCCGTCACGCTGATCCACAGGAAGGGCTACTTTGATCAGGCGCTGACATCCGACGGACGGCAGAAGGAGGGCCCGGTGTCCTGGGACCCCGGGCGGATCATGACTCTTCTCCCCCCTAGGATCGCGGTACCGATAGAGGGCCGCGATGTCACGGTCCGGGCTTGGAAGTCGGATGTGAG
>JASLMQ010000390.1 GCA_030746455.1 Candidatus Latescibacterota bacterium | reverse complement strand
AGCCGCCGTGCCAGTTCTTTGCCTGGGGCAGGTTCAATGGGTTCTCGGCCTCGATCCCATTGTCGGTGTAGTCGTTGCCGCCGGTGTAACCCAGCCGTTCGACCTCTCCGGCGTCGTTGAGGCCGTAGACGGTCACCAGCTCGGTCTCGGGGACGAGGCGCCGGGTGTCGGCCGGCCGCGCGATCGGTTCCCCGGGACCCACGACATCGTCCGGATCGGTCTTGGGGAAGAGCTCGGGAATGCCCCCAGCGGCACACTCCCTGTACTTCTGCTCGTAGACGTTGACCGAGTCGCCGGTGGCCTGTTTCGCCTCGATCTCGCGCAGCTTGGCGCTGTCGGCATGGGTCACCCCGGCAAGCCAGATGCGTAGTGTATGGAGGGCGCCCGGAGAGGGACTGACGGGGCGGGTCAGCCGCGGGCGATCGGTGTCCGACACGTTGGCCAGCAGCTCATCGAGGGGACATCTGGCTGCACTGGAAGCGGATTCGGCTACCGACGCGACTGTGGTTTCCAGACCCTCTGAGCTGCCGCCGTGGTTGTAGTAGACGTCGTAGAGTGACCGCGGATGAGGGGGGAGAGTGGTCAGATCGACAACGTCGTCCCCTTCCACAAGGCCCAGTCGAAGAGAATCGGGCGCGGCCCCCGGGGACAGGAACTGTACGAGCTTCATCGTTGCTGCCTTCCAAGTGGGATGAGATATGGGTGTGAGGTGTGGCAGGCCGGGCACCGCTCAGCGATGCGACCCGCCCCTCTACAGATGCGAAATAGGGTACGCATAGGTCAGCGGGATGTAAAGCCCAATGTGCGCCTGGGCGGCAATCGGCGGCTACGGGCGAGTACTCAGGAAGGAATAGGCGAGGCCCTCGGGCCGATATCGCTTGACGATACGGGCGCAATCGCCTACTATGGCCGTGCTGCGAAACAACAGACGGATCGAGGATGTGGGACCGAAGAACGGGAGAGCCTGGACATGTTGATGGGCAACGAAGTCGCGGGTATGGGACGACGCGTTGTCGCCCTCTTCGCCGACCTGTTCGCGCTGGCCCTGCTGAACGTACCGCTTTCGCTGGCGTTCAGGGACATGACGCTCACACCCCTGTCGGAGCGCCTGATCGCCTACGCCGCCATGCTGATCTACGCGACCGCCTTCGTGAGCAAGACCGGCCAGACTCCGGGCAAGATGATCATGCGACTCCGGGTCATCAGTGCAGAGGGAGGGCTGGTGACGCAGGGGCAGGCGCTTGTGAGGGCCCTCGTGAAGTGGACGCCGATTATGGGCATTCTCGCCCTGTTGGCGGCGCTGTCGCCGCCGCCCGAGGCAGTCCAGCAGATGTCGGGTGAATCTTCCGCACCCCCGCAACCGGGAAGCACGGCTGCCGGGGTGGTCTCGCTGGCGGCCATCGGGATCTGGCTGGTGCTCTACGCGGTGACGCGTCGGCATCCCGATCGGCAGGCACCGCACGATCGCGTGGCCGGTACGCACGTGATGCGCCTTCCTTGAGCGTGGGGTCGCTTCATCTTCGCCGCGGGGGCTTGGAGACCCGGAAGATGTTCTTCTGGCTCGTGGATTGGCCGCTGACCTGGTCCGTGACGTTCATCTGGAGCGTGTACCGTCCGGCCTGGGCCTCCGAGAGCTCGAGCTGCACGAAGTCGGTCACCGTCCTCTCCGATCCGATCTGCTCATAGCGCACTTCGATGACCTCACCGGAGCGCCGGCGAATCCTCGGAAGCAGGGCCGTGAGTATGGAGCGCTCCTTCTCTGCAGTAGCCTGTACCTCGAAGGAGACCTCGTAGCGAGTGGCTCCGAACTCGTCGCGTGTGAGATTGTATATCTCGAAGTACACGAAGAGGGGTTCGGTGGGATAGAACGTCCTGGGAGGCCACGGACGGATGTCGAATGCCCCTCGCACGAACGTCGAGTCCGGCGTGTTCGCCGCATCCACGATACGCTTGGCGATCTGGATGTCGCTCAGAAGGAGTCCCGGGGCACTGTAGTCGGGCAGTGAGAAGGTGGGCTGCCGGTAGACGCCGGTCAGGTCCGAACCGACACGCGATGCCTGAAGCGCGAGCTCGTATCTCCCAGGATCGGCCTGCAGGTCCACCCGTTCGGTGGCCAGCTGCCCACCACGAGCGAGGCCGCCAACCACCGGAACCGCGATCCGGTTCTTGAGGGTCTTGGGGGCCGAGGACGGACCTCCCATGAGGGACACGCGCCGCTCCACGACTACGAGGGTATCTGGATCGGACTTGAGGGCGAGGTTGGCGATGGGGAGGCCGATGTTGATCTGGAGATCCGTCTTGCCGTTCTCTCCCCGGAAGGTGAGCGTCTCGTAGTAGAAATCCAGGGGCTCCAGATGGGCCAGGCTGTAGCGCTCCGGGTGGGTCACCGATAGGGATGCGAACTTGACGGCCGGGGCGAAATGCGTCATACGCCGGACGAACTGGAGCATGTCCTCCGGGGGTTCCTCGCCGGGCTTTGGAGCGGGCAGCGGCGCGAATTGGTAGTTTCCGGAATTGTAGTCGTCCGTGAAG
>JASLMQ010000389.1 GCA_030746455.1 Candidatus Latescibacterota bacterium | reverse complement strand
CTATGAGCCCAACGGCTATGGCCTCTACGATATGGTTGGAAACGTCTGGGAATGGGTGGACGATGGCGAGAAGGAGGACGACGCCCATCACGTGGTCGGCGGATCTTGGGTGGACGGCCCCCGCAAGACCAAGTGTACGGTCAAGAATCCGGTTTTCGATGCCCTCCAGCGCGTGATCAACTACGGGCTGCGATGCGTCCGGTCCCTGACCGAAGAAGACCTGAGCCGCCTTGCTGAGGAGGAGGCCGAGAAGCTGCGGCAGGTCAAGGCTGCCGCCAGACGGGAGGCGGCCACGAAGCAGGCCGCGCTGAGGGCCAAGGAGGCGGCGCGCAAGGCGAAGTCCGATGCCGAGGCGAAGAAGGTGCTGGATCAGGAGGAAGCCGAGAGGCAGGCCGTCGAGGCGGAGAAGGCCAAGAAGGCGGAGGCCTTCGCCAGAATCATATCCGATATGGCCAAGGTTGGGCACGGCGGCGTCGTGGTCTACTACATCGATCGGGACGAAGTGACCGTCGCCGAGTACCAGGCGTTCGATTCTTCCTATACGCCCAGCGAGTTCGCCGCCTCGGGCCGGATGCCCGCGACGAATGTGACCTACGAGCAGGCGAACGCCTACTGCCGAGCAAAAGGGAAACGGCTTCCCACCGTGGAGGAGTGGGTGGGTGCGTGTATGGGCACCAAGGGCTACCTGTACTCCTACGGGCCCAGATACGACGCCTCCCGTGCGCGCACGGGTCTGCGGTGGTATGAGGGGGCAAAGCCGGTTGGCGCCGGCAGCACGGCCACAGGCGAGGCCGTGGATATGGTGGGGAACGTGTGGGAGTGGGCGGACGGATGGTATGACGGGGCCAGGTCCTTACGCGTGTTGCGGGGCGGGGCGTGGATGGACGGTCCGGACCGGGCCAGGTGCACAACGGAGACCTGGGCACGGCCGGAGGAGCGACGGCCGCACGTCGGCTTCCGGTGTGCCGTGGGACAGGATTGAGGCGGGGAGGGGAAACCGGGGGCAGCCCGGCGGCTGGCCCTAACAACCGATAGAAAGGTGGAGAATAGGGGATATGGAGAAGGACAAGCCGATCTGTGATGTAGTGCGTAGTCGATGGCGGCTGTGGAGGTGGGGGGGCCTCACCCTCGCGCTCGCTGCTGGGTGGGCGTGTGGTGTGGGAGACCGGGAGGCCTCCAGCATACAGGCAGAGGCCCGAACCGCCCTGGTTGATCTGTTGCGCGAGCGTCCGGCCAAGGGGGCCCTCGCGGGTGAGGCGGCCTCGGCCCTGGGGGCATCTGGGGATGCGGAATCGGTACCTGCGTTGATCGATGCGCTGGCCTACCCGGAGGAGTTCGTTGTGTTCAGGGCCGTGAAGGCCCTCGGTGAGATCGGCGATGCCAGGGCGGTTGCCCCCCTGAAGGCGATCTTCGAGAAGGATCAGGGAAGCTTCGTCAAGGTCGAGACCGCGGTGGCTCTCCACCGGTTGGGCGCCCACGACGGGGAGGCCTGGCTCATCGGGATGCTGGAAAGAGCCGGAGAGGGCATGCTACGCGCCAACGCATCCGGGGCCCTGGGCCGGATCGGCAGCAAGGCGGCGGCCCCCGCCCTCCGGCAGGCCTTCTCGGACAGCACCGACCCGGCGATGCGGTCGAGCGCCGCGATGGCCCTTGCCAAGATTGGTGACCGCGAGAGCATCGCCCTGATCGGGCGTAGCCTGGTCGAGGCAGCCGATATGTCGACGGCCCTGGTGATGTGCCAGGCACTGGAGATGTTCGGCGGTCCCGAAGCGGCCGCATATCTCCGCGAAACCTTCATGGGCATCGAGACCTACGGGATTCGGCGATGGTCGCTGGAGAGCCTGGGCAGGATCGGCGACACCAGCATCGGACCCGATCTCCAGCAGCTCCTCACCAGCCCGGCCAGCGCCTCTACCCGGATGCTCGCGGCAGAGGGCCTGGGGCTGATCGGAGACACGACCGCTGTCTCTCTGCTGCGATCTGTTTTCCGCAGCAATCCCGACTCACCGGTGCATCTGGGCGCGGCGTGGGGGCTGGCCAAGATGGGGCGCGGCTCGGAGGTCTCGGCCGAGGTCGAGACCGTCCTGGGACACGCGAATCCATCCTTCCAGAAGAAGGCGATGGAGGTGCTGGGAGTCGCCCGCGATACACGTCGCGTCTACCCGTTGAAGGAGGGGTTGATGTGGTCGGCGAGCGACGAGTGGAGGAAGGTGGCCGCGAGGACCCTGGGCCGGATCGGCGGGACCGAGTCCGTGGCGGCCCTCAGGGAAGCCTATCCTCACTTGGAGAAGATGGACCTGAGGCTCGAGATCGTGGAGGCCCTCGCCGGCATTGAGCTCCCCGAAGCTCGCGAGGCGCTGAGCGACATACTGGCGCGTGCGGAATACACCGAACTCCGGGTCCGAGTGCTTCGGGCACTGGGTCTCAGCGGGGATCTGGAACTGGTCCGAGTGCTTCGGCCCCACCTGACGGACCCCACACCGGAGGTGCGGCTGGAGGCCGCGATGGGGGTGATGCGTCTGATCCACGGCACCCAGCCGGAGTAGCTCCGTGCGAGAGCGTACAGCAGCCAAAGAAGCCGAGTGACACCATTACGATGGACAGTATGAGAGCCCCTTGAAAGGAGGGTTTCGTGCGCATCGAGGAAGAATTCCGGGATGACGTTGCCGTTCTGCGCGTGAGCGGTCCGTTGATGAGCGGCCCAGACGTCGCCCCGTTCCATGATCGGATCAAGGCGCTGATCGAGGAAGGGACAGCCAACCTGGTCGTGGATTTCTCGAAGGTCAAGTGGTTCGGCAGCGCGATGCTGGGCGTTCTCATCGCAAGCCTGACGACCGTCCGAAACGCCGGTGGCGACCTGCGGTTGACCGGGATCACGGAGAAGATCGACAGCATTCTGATGGTGACCCAGCTGGCGGGCATCTTCCGAAGCCTCGACACGGTCGACAGGGCCGTTGCGAGCTTCAAGACCCAGCCGCCTGAGGCCGGGTCGCAATAGACGTGATCCCCCTTCGGATGCGACATCGGGCCGGCGGATTCCCGGGCACGCTCCTGTTGCCGGGTCTGTGCGCGCGAGCCGCGCTGAGAACCGTATTGGCTGGGCTGGTCGCGGCGGCATGTATCCTGTTCTCGCCGGGGCCTGCCCTCGCGGCATCCGATGCGGATTTCGATGGCGACGGCCGTGTGGATCAGAGCGACTACGCCGCCCTGACCGCCGCCTTTGGCTCGCGTCTGTCCCGCTTCGACCTGAACGGAAACGGCGTCGTCGATTTCCACGATGTCGTGCTTTTCGCGCGGGAGTATGTCGGGCACACCCAGCCATCCCGCGACCCCGAGGCCATTCCTATCGATGTCGATGGGGCTTCCGGACGGGTCGAGACGTTCGTTCTCCCCACCGCGGGAAGTTACCCCTACGACATCGCCGCTGACGGCCAGGGCATCGTCTGGTTCACTGAGATGGGCACGAACAGCATCGGGCGCTTCGATCCCCGGACAGGCGCGTTCCTTGAGTACCCGCTCTCGGCACCGGCCGCCCAGCCTTTCAGGCTGGCGATTGACTCGAAGGGGCGGATTTGGTTCACCGAGATCGCGGCCAATCGCATCGGCTGTCTCAACCCCGTGTCGGAGGAGATTCAGGAGTTTGTGGTGCCCACGGCCGGCAGCCGGCCTCACGGCCTGGTATTCGACCGGAAGGGCATTCTGTGGTTCACCCAGGAATCAGGGAACCACATCGGGCGGTTCGACCCGGTGCGCCTCACCTTCAGCGAGTTCGAGCTCCCCACTGCCGATGTCGGTCTGGATGGCATCGTGGTGGACGAACACGGCGCGGTCTGGTTCGCCGAGCGGAACACCGGCAGGCTCGGTCGGCTCGACCCGGTGACCAGGCAGATCGTGGAGTACTCCCTACTCGGAGACGAGGTGCGGCTCCGTCACATCGCTCTGGACTCGGGGGGCCGAGTGTGGATCACCGGCAACGGATCGGGCAGACTGGGCGTGTTCGACCCGAATACGGGAAACACGACGTGGTTCGCGCCGCCCAGGGATGTGCCGCAGCCCGTCGCGATCGCGGTCGACTCCGAGGACCGGGTCTGGTTCGCCGGATCGTCGGTGAACCGGGTCGTCAGGTTCGATTGGGAGGCCTGGCACTATCGGATCTACAAGTCGGGTAGTCCCGAGTCCAGGATAGGCAATCTCACCGTGGATCGCTCCTTCCATCGCGTCTGGTTCACGAACCCGGCTCAGAACCGGATCGGCAGGATCGGGGAGTCGGGCCCCTGATCCGCGCCGGGCCAACTGCAGGCCCACATTCCTTCGTCCGTCGGCGCTTCGAGGAGGCCCACCTGTGCGGCTCTTGAAGGCCCACCACTTAGCGGTATGGTTGGTCGTGCTG
>JASLMQ010000388.1 GCA_030746455.1 Candidatus Latescibacterota bacterium | reverse complement strand
GTCGCCGATCTGCTGCGGGCGGGGCACCTCTGGCTCAACTGGGGATGCTGGGAGGGGCGCCAGGTCGTCGCCGAAGACTACCTGAGGGCCGCGACGGTCACCAACCCGTTCATCCTCGAGAACGAACCCGAGGAGAACTGGAAGTACGGGCACGGGTTCTGGGTGAACGACCACGGGAAACAGTGGCCCGAACTGCCGCGCGACTCCTATGCCGCCTCGGGTGCCGGGGCCAAGCACACCTGGGTCTGCCCGTCTTTCGGTCTGGTCGTGGTGCAGAACCCGGGGCTTTGGGATCAGTTCAGCAAGGACGAGGCGGAGAAGAAGGCCCTCGCCCAGAACGACATCCTGGCCCGCATCGTGGACAGCGTTTCGGATTAGGGAACGGGAAGGGAGGCGTGTCGTGTCGAAGTACAGTCTGTTCTGGGGGGATTCGCACACCAACCTTCGTACGCCCCATTTCGACACCCTGGATGAGACGGTCCGAAACGCCAGAGCGGTGCTGGACTTCTGGCCGATCGCCTACTATCCGCAGCACACGAGGACCGATCTGAAGGGGTTCAACGGGCTTCCTGTGGAGGACTGGCATCCGCAGGAACAGATCGAGCGGGAGTGGGGCGCGATCTGCGACGTGGCCGCGGCCAACAACGATCCAGGGGAGTTCGTGGCCTTCTGCGGCTACGAGTGGCAGGGCAACGCGTCGTCGGGCGACCACAACGTCTTCTTCCTGGACGACCACCAGCCTTTGATCCAGTGCGACACGCTTCCGGAGCTCTATGCGGAGATCCTCCAGAGAGGGCTGCAGGCCTTCGCAATCCCTCATCACACGGCCTACAGGACGGGCATCCGTGGCAAGGACTGGTCGGTCCATGACCGGGAGTTGAGTCCCTTCGCGGAGATCCTCTCGAACCACGGGTGCTCCGAGTCCGACGAGGAGTGGATGGGGCTGCGACGCAACGTGAGCATGGGACCGGGTCACACGGGCGGTACGATCGAGGACGGCCTTGCTGCGGGAAGCCGGTTCGGCATCATCTGCTCCAATGACGGGCATCACGGCTTCGCGGGGGTCCACGGCTGGGGGCTCATGGCATGCTACGCCGAGTCCCTTACAAGGGAGTCGCTGTGGGAGGCCTTCGCGGCACGCCGGGTCTACGGGGTGAGTGGCGATCGGATTGCGCTGGATTTCACGGTCGACGGTGCTCCAATGGGGTCGGAGATCCAGGCAACCGGCCCGGTCCACTGCGAGGTGCGGGTGCGCGGGGGCGACGCTGTGGACCGGATCGAGCTGATCCGGAACAACCGGGTGATCGCTACCCACTGTCACAACGGGACGTGGGATTTGCCCGAAGATGATGAGCGCATTCGGTGCAAGCTGCGCCTGGAGGTTGGATGGGGCGTTCTGACTCAGGGCGCCGGGCCTGAAGACCCGCGACACTGGCAGGGACGTGTCGAGGTATCCGACGGGTGCATCGTGTCCGCAGAGCCGTGCTGGTCCCGACCGGGTCAGAGCCTGGGCGAGACAGGAGGCTCCGCTTGCGACTTCGAGTTCACGACACAGCCTGTCGGGCCCAAAGGGGAGAACCAGCAGGCCAGCCTCTTCGAGATCGAGGCGAGGCCGTCGGATAGGGTGGCCCTCACACTGGAAGGCAAGCGCGCGGAGATGACGCTGCGTGAGGCGATGTCCCGGTCGAGCGTGATCGACTTCATCGACGAGGCCGAGGCCAACGTCAGAGACCAGTTCGGCGTGGATCCCGCCACGCTTCCGCGCCGGGACCGCCTCTACTTCATGGGGCACAAGAGCAAGGTCCATCGCGCGATTCCGGACGCAGGCCTGGATGCGGTGCTCGTTCACAACGACGAGGCGCCCCCGTCGGGGTTCAACCACTATCGCGTTCGTGTGAGCCAGCGCAATGGCCAGATGGCATGGTCGTCGCCGGTCTGGGTGGATTGTGGATGAGTTTCCAGACCCCGGGATGAGGAGGGGCACGCTCCTGTTCTGATAGCGGCTCCTGAGGAGGTGAGAAGTGAGGCAGCCATCAGCGGTCAGCTGTCAGCATTCAGCTGAACCGGCGCGTTGCGCACCATATTGCGCCCGTATGGTGGTCACGTTTTGGCGCATCCTTTGATCTGGTTTGGCTGACAGCTGATCGCTGAATGCTGAAAGCTGCTCTTGTCCTTTCGAATTCAGAAACTACTCAATGGGTCCCATACGTTCTCCTGGCACTCAGGGGACTCCCGAGCCCTTACGTAGATCGAGGGTGCGGGCGAGAACATACTGAGACCCCAGGGAGGATGTGAAGATGACGATGACGCCCAATGAACGCACCATAGCCGCCTTCGAGCACGAGCCGACCGACCGCGTGCCGGTCTTCCACGGGGGATTCTCCTCGTGGGCCGCGTCGATCGTCCTGGGACGCGAAGCCTATGTGGGCGGCGGGATCCAGCAGTGGCGCGAGGCCTGCGCCCTGTGGGAGGGGGGGGATGCCCACGATGAGTACATGGAGCGTTCGCTCACAGATTGCTACGATCTGACAAGCGTTCTGGACCAGGACATGGTGCGCGTGGGCTACTGGCGGAACCCCGAGAAGCCGGCGAAGAAGATCGACGAGCACACCTTCCTCTATGGAGATCCGGAGGGAGACTGGGTCGTGCGGTGGTACGATCCGGAGACAGAGATGTACCAGGTTTCCGATGAGTCTCCGAAGCCGGAGCTGACCATGGAGGACCTGGAGCGTGAGGTGGAGGCCGCAGAGCGGGGGCTGGACCGACCTCCGCCCCGGCCGGAGTCGTACACGAACTACATCGATGCGATGAAGGTGTTTCCGGACCGCGCGGTACGGGGATCGGGTCTGGGAATCAATGTGGACTACAAGCGTCCCGTATGGCTGGAGGCGATTGCGCTTCGCCCCGATCTGGTCGAGCGCATGCTGGAGACGCAGGCGCAGCGGGCCCTCAAGAGTGTCAGGCCTCAAGCCGAGCTCGGCCTTCGTATTCTGGGGGGTGGCGGAGACTTCGCCGGCAACACGGGCCCGTTCTACTCGCCCAAGTTCTTCCACAAGGCGATGATGCCGCGCATCAAGCGGGTGACCGATGCCTACCACGAGCTGGGCTGCTTCCTGTGCTACGCGAGCGATGGCGATCTGTGGTCGGTGGCGGACGACCTGTTCGGGGCGGATGCGGGGAACGTGGACGGCTTCTACGAGATCGACAGCCGTGCGGGGATGGACCTGCGGAAGCTGAGGGAGCGGTTCCCGAACCTGACCCTTATGGGGGGGATCAACTCGTGGACGCTCCATCTGGGTACCAAGGACGACGTGATCGCCGAGGTGGAGTACGCCATCCAGGCGGCCGAGGACTACGGGAGCATCATCGTAGGGGCGTCGAACTACCCGGTTCCCGGTAC
>JASLMQ010000387.1 GCA_030746455.1 Candidatus Latescibacterota bacterium | reverse complement strand
CGCACCAAACCCGCTGACAACGTGCGGGAATTGGCGAGCGATTCGAGTTCTTCGCGAGTATGGGAACTGACTTCCAGCGGCTTGAGCGGACGTCCGCGGCGCATAGTTCTCTCCTTTCCAAAGGGTCCAGAGAGAATATATGACAGGGCCATGGATTAGTAAAGACAGTTAAGGGACATAACACTAGCTGCACAGCACACTACTGAAGGAACAGCCACGCTGGGCGCCCCACCTCTGCCGCAGGTCCCAACCGGCACAGATCGGGCGCCCTTCCCCTGTCCTCCCGGTTTTCCTCCAGGTCGTCAAGATCCTGGGCATTGCCCTGGCGATGCCCACTGGAATCAGGAATCCTTCCTGAGCTCCACCCCCTGCTTAAGCAGTGCATCCTGCAGACGGGCGACATCCAGATCACGAGGTTGCGTCTTGGTCTCACAGCACAGCGCTGCCGCGGTTCCAGCAGCCTGGCCGATAGCCGTGATCGGGACCATGGCCCGGTGAGACTCGCAGGGTTGCTGCTCGCCGGAGATGCATCGACCGGCAGCAGACAGGCCCGCTGGGCCTCCGCCGACCACGATCACGTCGGTATTTCGAAAGAGCAAGATATCCCGCGCAGGTCCTCGATAGGTTTCCATGCGATGCTCCCTCATCAGGGCGCTTGGTTGGCAGTCTGCTCCACCTCGGACCAGACGACGGCTTCCTGTTCGTGGACTGTCAATTCTGTACCCATGGAAGCCGATAGAGCCCCAACCGTCTGTATGATGCGCTTCCCCTCCCGTCCCCCTGTGGACACGATCTGAGGTTGACCCATCGCGTTCCTGCATATGGGAACAGCAGACACCTTCGCAAGCTTTCCCGCCCTAACCGCACCATGCACCATCAGGCCCTCCGGGTGCTGTGCCTTCATCTTCTCCCAACCGAACATGAAGTTCCCCAGGCTGTAGAAGATCACACGTTCCTTATAAATCTCGACGCCCTGGGGTACGTGGGGGTGATGGCCGACAACCAGGTCGGCCCCGGCGTCGATGGCCGCACGTCCGACAGCGCGCTGGTAGTCGACGGTTTCGTGGCTGCCCGAGACACCCCAATGGCAGGAGACCAAGAGGATATCGACGCTCGCCCGGAGAGCCCTAACATCGGACTCCATATCCGCCAGCTCTCGTGCGTCCGGCCAGGTCTCCACAATGGCCGGGGCGCCGGGCATTTCCAGAACACGGTGATGGGGGCGGTACGCAGTGTGTGCCCTGATGGTGGCCACACCCGCCTGCTCGGGGCCTGCCGCGTGGCCGACAGGCCAGAAGACAGAGGTGTAGGCCAGGAAGCCGAACCGTGTACCTCGCGTCTCAACAATGGCGGGTCGGCGAGCGGACCCCCAGCTATCACCCGCGCCCGTGTGGGCAATACCCAAACGGTCCAGATGCGAGAGCGATTCCAGAATGGCTTCGGAGCCGTAATGGACATTGTTGGCGCAGCCGACCGCGTCGAATCCCGCACAAGCCAAGCCTTCGACAGCAGCCCGATCAGGGTGGAGCCAGCCCGACTTATAGGGAATCTCCACGGATGGATCGGAGTAGCACCCCTCGCAGTTCGCGAAGCACACGTCGGACCCGTCGAGGGCGTCTTGCACGAGTGCGAACGGAAGGTGCGGGTCCTTCACGTTGCGCAGGTTGACATCTCCTACCAGAATCGCTGAGAGCGATCCCTCATCCAGCCCAATCCACGGTCGCATAGCTGCCTCTCAAGAACGAAGTTGACGAAGGGTGTTCTGCGGCGTATCCATACCTACACTGCCGAGCTCCATGACGTGGGCAGGTCGTCCAAGTATGCTGGAGATTCCCGGTTAGGCAAGTGGAAACGACACCGACAAGCCTCGGGACCCTCCTGCTCTGGACGGGCATGGGGGGCGGGTCCCTTCTCTGCCCGGTTTTGGGGATTCATCCGTGCACTTGCCTTGCACGGGCGAATTCAGTACGGAGGAGACGCGTTGTGTCTACTGATATGATGCCATTCGAAACGTCCCGTGCACCGATCAACTCGCTGCCCTACTCTCAAGCGATCATCGCAGGTGATGTCCTCTACACCTCCGGCCAGGTTCCGGTGGATCCTGAAACGGGGCAACTGGTTCCGGGCGGCATCGAGGCACAGACAGAGCGGGTACTCGAGAGCATCAAGGCCATCGTGGAAGACGCAGGCAGCACCATGGCGCGGGTGGTTAAGATGACCGTGTATCTGCAGGATCTGGAGGACTTCGACCGAGTCAACGAGATCTACGCCCGGTATTTCCCCGAGTCGCCGCCAGCCCGCACCACGGTGGGCGCGAACCTCAGGGAGAGCCGCCTGGTGGAGATGGATGCGGTTGCCCTGATGAGCGGGTGAGGATCCATGCCGAGAGCCTGGTCCAGCGTCGGGCCGCCCTGTTTTGGCGACGCCCGATCTGATCACGGTCCGTAGGACCAGGCAGAAGGAGATACCTATGCTCAAGTCCTACCGTCCTTCGATCGAGGGGGCACGTCACGTGGTGTCCTCGACGCATTACCTGGCCACAATGGGTGGCATACGGATACTGGAGCAGGGGGGAAACGCGGCGGATGCGGGGGTGGCGGCGGGCCTGTGCATCAACGTCGTGCAGCCCGGCTCGGCGCAATTCGGCGGGGTGGCTCCCATCATCTACTGTCCGGGCTCCGGAGGGCCAGTGGAGACGATCAGCGGCCTGGGCCGGTGGCCGAAAGCGGCGAGCATCGACTACTTCCGGGAACACATGGATGGGGACCTGCCAACCGGAATCCTGCGCGCCGTGACCCCTGCCGCACCCGATGCCTGGATAACGGCGCTGGATCGGTTCGGGACGATGACGTTCGATCAGGTCGTTCAGCCCGCGCTGGATCTGGTGGAGAGTCGGGAGCCGATCTATCCTGAGCAGAAGGACATGGCCGTCACCTTCAGGCGGCTGATGGAGGCCGAGAGGGAGGCCGGAAGCGACCGGCACACGGGTCTGAAGGCCGCCCGGGACCTGGTCTACACAGGAGAGATGGCCCTGGAGATCGCCGCCCATGCCGAACGCGA
>JASLMQ010000386.1 GCA_030746455.1 Candidatus Latescibacterota bacterium | reverse complement strand
AGGCCGAGCCGATCCGGCCCGCACCCACGACGCCAACGGTCTTCCCTTTGAGCAGCTCGCCGAGGAAGAGCGTCGGCAGCCATCCCTCGTACTTCCCCGAGCGCATATATTCATCGGCCTCGACGATACGCCGTGCGGCAGAGAAGGTGAGGGCGATCGCCATCTCGGCCGTTGTCTCAGTCAGCACGCCCGGGGTGTTCCCCACCGGGATGCCGCGCTTGGTCGCAGCGGCCACATCCACGTTGTTGAAGCCCACCGCATAGTTACTGTAGGCGGTGCCACCCGCCTTGGCCAGGGCTCCGAACAGCGTATCCCCCCAGGGCTCGGTCAGCTGCCCGATGGCGCCGTCGCAACGGTCCCCGATGGCGGCCTTGATCTCGCCCGTTCTCAGGATTCGGGTTTCGGTACCGTACTCGACCCTGCAGCCTGCCTTGGCCAATATCTTCAGCCAGCGATCGCCGGGTAGCTCTTTGGTGACCACCACCCGTCTCTTCCCCTTCGGGTTGTGCACTTTCCAGCCTTTGGCAGCCAAAGCCAATCCTCCTTATGCGTCGGTTTCCACCCTTCCAAATGTCGCCAGCACACGGGCACAGCGCGGCTTGCGAGCCGCGGAAGGTCCTCCCCGGGCCCTGAGCCCGTCTACGAGTCCCCCATCTCTCGAATGGACGCTCGGGGCTCGGATATCTCCTGAGTGAGCTTGAGCACCTTCTGAAACTTCTCGAGCGATACCGGTTTCGAGAGCACGACGTCCGCGGCCGAGAGGGCCTCCGGATCGATGTCGTCGACATAGGCAGAGACGATGGCCAGGATCGCGTGAGGGCGAAGCCCGCGGATGACCGACAGCGCGTCCAGACCGCTGACCCCCGGCATGCGAATGTCGAGGCTGATCAGATCGTATTCGGCCATGATGGACTTGCCGATGGCATCCTCACCGGAATCCACCGTCTCGACATCCTCGCAGCCGACCATTCGGGCGGCATCAGCCAGAATCTGGGCGGCCTCGACGTTGTCATCTACGATTAAAGCTTGCATGCGCGACTCTCCTTCGCCTGGATCTGCGAATCGCCGAATCGGGTGTGCGACTCTGAATGGGTGACTAAAGTAAGGGATTTGCGGGGGGGGGTCAAGCACAATTCAGGGCAAAAAACAGACGCCAGCCCGATGGGTCGGAAGCTGACGTCTGGTAGGACAGTAGTGATGCCGAATCACCACCTTTATCATCGGCAATCGGGGGCCCCAGCTTGAGCGGAATCAACCGGCTTCCCATCCCCGCTGTGGATTCAGAGTCCGGTTGTCTCCGCCTGAACGCCGACCTCTCCGGGGGCGCTGGCGGGCGGGGCACCCCTGTGGGCAAGGAGTTGCTCTGCAGTCTCGTAGGCCGCCTCCATCTTGGGCCAGACGACCTGGCGGTATCCTCGCACCTCCTCCGGCAGGGCCAGGGCCTGAACGTACCGCTCGTACGAATCCCCGTGCGCGTCTTGGAAGCCGTCCACAAGCTCGACATACCAGTCCCTGAACCGCTTCTCCTGTGCGTGCCACGAGGGGAAGAGCTTGCGCAGGATCCGCATACGTCGCACCAACCTGAGCATCCACGGCCTGGCGCGGAGGCTGAACTGGATGTCGATCCCCCACACGACGAAATGGGGGCGGTTCAGGTGTGCGTACCGAATCGTGTCCCCGCGATCCGGATCGACCCTATACCGCTCGTAGTCGCGTCTGCGCTTTTCCTCGCTCGTGAGCAGGACGGCAACGTAGATCTCGTCCTTGTAGGCCATCGCTCGGGCCAGGCACCGGATGACCGTTTCGGTGGCCTGAAAGTCCTGGTCGGCACGATCCGCTTGGTAGACCTGCATCACGCGATCGGCGTAGGGCCTCGCATATCCGGGGCCGTCCCACTGGATCAGGTCATACACCCCCAGGACGAATTGGGTCTTGGCCTCCTGCCCAAGGTCGGTCGGCTGGATAGTGCGGGTGATCTCACGAAAGGCCGCCGACACCTTCCTGCCGCGCGAGCGCAGGAGGATTGCGGCCTTGTCCTCCGACAGTCCGGACCACGTGGTTTCCTCCCTTGGAGCCTGTACCACCCCAGGATCCATCGCGATCTTCCTGCCCAGATCGAAGGCCTTCAGGTTCGGCTCCAGATCGGACCGCCGGATGTTGTGCTTCATCGCCCACTGGATGTTCTCGAGATCCAGCGGAAGGGCGCCCCGCTGGTAGGCCACCCCCAGGAGGATGCTGTTGGCGTAGATCTTGTTGCCCAGGAACCGTTCGGAGATCTCGCCCAGATCCATCCCGAAGTACCGATCGGCGCGTGTGTGCCTCCTGAGCAGCGTCTCCAGATCGGCCGGATCGAAGTCGTCCTCGCCCGTGAGGGTCAGGATGGTGTGCCGCTTACCGGTCTCGACGACCGCGGTGGTGTGTTCAGGGCTGGCGACACGACCGGCCCCTGCGGACTCCAGCCCCCGGACGGCCTCCAGGATGTCAAGGCCCAGAAGCAGGTTCGCGTGGCCGTATGGGGTCAGCGGTGAGAGC
>JASLMQ010000385.1 GCA_030746455.1 Candidatus Latescibacterota bacterium | reverse complement strand
ACGACATCCACCTCGCGATCCACGAGGGCGGCGATGCGGTCGGCCGAATCTGCGCCGACTCCCACGGCGGCGCCCACACACAGACGTCCCATTTCGTCCTTGCAGGCATTGGGATACTGGGTCTTCTTCTCGATATCCTTGACGGTGATCAGCCCCTTGAGACTCCCCTGCCGGTCCACCACGGGGAGCTTCTCGATTCGGTTTTCCTGCAGGATCTCCTGCGCGTCCTCGAGCGAGATTCCGAGAGTGGCCGTGACCAGGCCATTGCTGGTCATCGCCTCGCTCACCTTCTTGTGAACGTTCTTCTCGAACCGTAGATCACGGTTCGTGAGGATTCCTACCAGCTTGTTCCCGTTGTCGACGATCGGTACCCCGGAGATGCGGTACTTGCCCATCAGCTCGAGCGCCTCGTGGATGTAGTTGTCCGGCGCAAGTGTGACCGGATCCACGATCATCCCGCTTTCAGACCGCTTGACCTTCTCGACCTCTTCGGCCTGCTCGTCGATAGACAGGTTCTTGTGGACGATCCCGATCCCGCCCTCTTGCGCGATGGCTATGGCCAGCCTCGCCTCGGTGACCGTGTCCATCGCTGCACTGATCAGCGGGATGTTCAGCGTAACATGCCTGCTGAGTCGGGTCCGCAGATCCACGTCCTTGGGGAGGACCTCAGACCAGCCCGGCGTCAGCAGCACATCGTCGAACGTGAGGCCGTCCTTTGCGATCTTGCCATTCGTACTGTCCATTGCCTGCACCCCCGTGTCCAGAGTTGTTGAGTGCCGGGACTCGCTAGCGTAAACGAAGAACCCCCTTGATGCGCGCGCATCAAGGGGGTGTCAGGTCTCCAGAGCCTAGTCGGCCGCACCGCCGCCCTCCCAGGTACCGGAGGGCCCTCCTTCCGGGGTTGGGGCTGCTGCCGCGCCAGACCGTGCAATCAGCCATTCAAGCCTCAGCCAATTCTGTTGCACATCCGTCTAGGAAACCACATCGGCTTTCGATCTCAGGTTGCGGAAACATACACATCGAGTGTGAATATGTCAACACCCTTGTGAGATCTCTGGTGCTCGGTTTCACCGGTGGTTGAGGCGACCGGAATCGGCCATCCAGAATCCTGTTGACTTTTGCTCACCACAGGGCTATCGTACATTAGAAGTTCTTAATACACAGTGACTTCAGTGCTGTCACGCCAAACGCGAGACCGAACATGGCCGTTCTCTACCTGATCCTGGTTATCCTCGTCATCGTGGGGCCCATCGTCGCGGCGTGGCTGAAAGGAGACCAGATCCTGGACGCCCTTGCGGCCCACCGGCGGCGGCGGCGTCAGAAACGTCGGAACGCCACCCGCGCCCTTCCCGTGAGGGAGGAGGTCCTCGCAACATTGATCAGGGCGGAAGAGGTGAGGGACGCGTGCGACGATCGGATCGCGGCGGCTCTTGCCAGCTTCCAGGGGGTCGCCCAGGTGTCACCAAGCTCGGATGGAACCACGGCCTCGATTGACGAGATGGAGCACATCCTGCTCGCCAGGGAGGCCCACTTCAGCTCCTACCTCGACATCGCCTGGCTCCAGAGCGAAGCCATCGAGGTTCTCCTGCAGGAACTGGGTCTGCTGCAGGGAATGGCGCAGGTACCCCCAACTCTCGAGCCCGGAGAGACCGGTTTGCGAACCTCGCCGGCCGCTGAACGCCTGCTCCAGAGCCTGGAACGGGCAAGCAGGAAGCGGGAGGAGCTGGACGGAAGATTACATCGCGTTGGAGGGCAGGAGCCTCACGATGCCCTCCCTGACCGATTTGACGCCACCGTGGGGTAG
>JASLMQ010000384.1 GCA_030746455.1 Candidatus Latescibacterota bacterium | reverse complement strand
GCGGGCCCGACAGCTCATTCCAGGAGTCACCCAGCTGATCAGTCGACGCCCGACCCGCGCGGCTCTGGGGATCAGTCCTGCTTACGCCGAGCGCGCCAAGGGGTGCCGCGTCTGGGACGTCGACGGCAACGAGTATGTCGACTGGATGAGCGGCGTCGGAACCATCATCCTGGGCCATGCCGACGATGCCGTGGATGCGGCCGTCAAGGAACAGATCGACAAGGGCTCGATCTACAGCCTCGTCCACGAGAGCGCTGTCGAGCTGGCCGAAGAGCTGGTGCGCATTATCCCCTCGGCGGAGTGTGTCCGGTACGCAAAAGGGGGAGGTGAGGCCTGCACCGTAGCGGTCCGCATCGCCCGTGGTGTCGCCGGGCGAGACAAAGTGCTCTTCTGCGGCTACCACGGATGGCACGATTGGTACCTCGCGGCCAACCTGGGGGTCGAGCGCCTGGCCGACCACCTGCTCCCGGGTATCGAGCCCATCGGGGTTCCCCAGGCCCTTGACGGAACGGCCATCCCGTTCGAGTACGGCGATCTGAACATGCTCGAGGATCTGCTCAGGACGCATGATGGGCAGGTCGCCTGCATCATCATGGAACCCATGCGCACCGAGCTGCCGCCTGAGGGATATCTACAGGGCGTCCGCGACCTGGCCTCCAGGCACGGAGTGATCCTCATATTCGACGAGGTTTCCTGCGGCTTCCGTGTGGCACCGGGAGGAGTGCAGGAATACGTCGGCGTCACCCCCGATATGTCCGTCTTCGCCAAGGCCATCTCCAACGGATATCCCATGGCCGCCGTCGTCGGCAGCCGGGAGGTGATGGAGCCGGCCTCCAATATGTTCATCTCCAGCGCATACTGGGATGACAACGTCGGTGTCGTGGCCGCGCTGACCACGCTCCAAGAGCTCCAGAAGCGCGACGCCGTTGCACACTTCGAGAAGATGGGCACCGCGTTCAGAGACCGCGTCGACAACGCCGCCCAGGATGCGGGTCTCGACGCGGCCTGCGTCGGCGTGGCGGCGCACCCCGGGATCCGTTTCGAGCTGGAAGATCCGTCCACTGCGAAGAAGGTAGAGACCCTCTTCATCCAGGAGAACGCCCGACGAGGCGTGATCCTCGCCACCGGGTTCTTCTTCAACTGCGCCCACGACGAGGCCGCCCTCGACGCAACCGAGCGCGCGGTTCGCGAGAGCTTTGGCATCATCTCCGAAGGCCTCCACAGTGGCCGACTGGACGATCTCCTTGAGTGCGATCTCCAGGAGGATCTCTTCCGCCGCATGGTCCGCTGAGGATCGGCCACCTGCCTCTGGCACCAAGCTGAATACCTTCGCCGTACATGTAATCAGGGGCGAGAGTGCTTCACTCTCGCCCCTGATCCTCGTGCCCTTCGTGTTCTTCGTGGTATGCGCTCTTACAGCCGTGATGCTAGCCCCGCTCGGGCGCCTTCTCCATCCGCCGTCTCAGAAAGGTGGGGTATTCCAGGTCGTCGAGCGAGACGTCTTCCGAGAGCATATCATCTCGCTTGGACTCCGCCGGAAGGTCGCCATTGCCTTCCTTCCGCATGAAGGCAGGCACCTCGCGCCCTAGCTTCCGGTTGCCCTCCTGCGCCACCTTCAGGGTCGGCTCCCTTCGCGCGCTGTCCTTGATCGCGAAACCGGTGGCAATCACCGTGACCCTCAGCTCGTCACCCAGGCTGTCGTCCAGGACCGTGCCCCAGATCAGATTCGCCTCGTTCCCCGCTGCTTCGGTGATCACCGACACGGCCTCGTTCACCTCGAAGAGCTTCAGGTCGCTCCCAGCCGAGATGTTCACCAGAACGCCCTTGGCGCCCTTGATCGATACCTCCTCCAGCAACGGGCTGTTGATGGCTTTCTCCGCTGCATCGGCGGCACGGGTCTCTCCCACGGCAGCGCCGGTGCCCATCAGCGCGTCCCCGCCTTCGCGCATCACGGTTCGGACGTCGTTGAAGTCTAGGTTCACCTCACCGGGAATCGTGATCAGGTCAGAAATCCCCCGCGTGGCCTGAAGCAGCACGTCATCCGCCATACGGAAGGCCTCCCGCAACGTGGTTTCCTTCGAGCTGACCGCCAGCAGGCGCTGGTTCGGTATGATGATCAGGGTGTCCACCGACTGCTTCATCTCCTCAATGCCCGTGTCGGCATTGCGCATCCGTGGTACCCCTTCCATCACGAAGGGCTTGGTCACGATGCCCACGGTGAGGGCACCGGCCTCCCGGGCGATCTCAGCCACCACGGGGGCCGCGCCGGTGCCGGTGCCACCCCCCATGCCGGCGGTCACGAAGACCATGTCGGATCCGGCCAGAAGCTCGGCGACCTTGTCCCGGTCTTCCTCGATGGCCTGCCGGCCCACGTCGGGGCTCGCACCGGCCCCCAGCCCCTTCGTGATGTTCTGCCCGATCTGGATACGGCGGGGGGCCTGCGACATCTCCAGATCCTGGAGGTCCGAGTTGATCGCAACGAACTCCACCCCCTGAAGATCGGCCTCGATCATGCGGTTGACCGCGTTGCCTCCGGCGCCGCCGATCCCGATCACACGCATCTTCGCCCGGTTATCGTCATCTACTATGGTAAAGTTCACCACGTGGACCCTCCTTACCGACGGCCTGACAACGCTACTTGGTTGTGACCCAGAGATGCCGAACCTCCGACTCGTCGCGCATCCTAGAAGAAGTCTTTCACCCATTGCTTCATTCGGCAAAGGATGGCCTGGAAGCCATCGTCGCCGTTGGTACCGATCAGGTCCCTTCGGTTCCGGTGGTGCAGCCCGAAGAGCACCAGACCCACACCCGTGGCATATATCGGCTGTGTCACGGCCTCCACCAGACCGGTGACCCCCTTCGGGATCCCCAGGCTGACGGGCATGCCGAACACCTCTTCAGCCAGTTCCACACAGCCATCCAGCATCGATCCACCACCGGTCAGCACCACCCCGGCCGCGAGCACATCGGCGTAATCCGTACGCCGGATCTCCCTGTGAACCAGCGTATAGATCTCCTCGAGCCGGGCCTCTATGATCGATGTCAGCTCGGCTCGCGGCACCTGGTACGAGGGCCGTCCCGCCAGCCCGGGGACCTCGATCATCTCCCCCTTGCTCACCAGCGACCCGAGTGCACACCCGTGCGCCCTCTTAATCTGCTCGGCCTGCTTCCACGGGGTGCGAAGCCCGATGGACACGTCGTGTGTCACGTTCTCTCCGCCCAGGCCGATCACGGCGGTGTGCCGGATGCTTCCGTTGCAGAAGACCGCGAGATCCGTCGTCCCGCCTCCCACATCGACCAGCGCCACCCCCATCTCCTCCTCCTCCGGAGAGAGCACCGCATAGCTGGCCGCAAGGGGCTCCAGCACCAGGTCCTCCACCTCGACACCGGCTCGC
>JASLMQ010000383.1 GCA_030746455.1 Candidatus Latescibacterota bacterium | reverse complement strand
ATTATGGGCCACCGGCACGACAGGTCGCTTCAGCGCGCCCCGATAAGGCCTGACCCCAGCGTACCGGTCTCCTCGAGACGGTCCTTTGCCGTCCTTCCGGCGGCACCCCCTTTCCCCTAGAGTCCATAGACGGGTCTGCGTCGACGGGCCCCGCCCGCGGTTCGGCGGTCGGTCCGGCACGTTCGCCCTATGGAGATATAGGTATGCCTCAGGCCGATTTCGTACACCTTCACAGTCACACGATGTACAGCCTGCTGGACGGGGCCTGTCGGATCGGCGACATCGCAGAGCAGGCGGCCGAGTGGGGCATGCCGGCGGTGGCGATGACCGACCACGGCAACCTGTTCGGGGCAATCGACTTCTACAAGGGCATGAGGGAGGTCGGAGTCAAGCCGATCATCGGCTGCGAGACCTATTGCGCCATCGAGAGCCGCACGAACCGGAAGCCGGCCCGCGGGCTGCAGCACGCTTCGAATCATCTGATCCTTCTCGTCAAGGATCTGGTTGGGTACAAGAACCTGATCAAGCTGGTCTCCGCCGGGTACCTGGAGGGGTTCTACTATCACCCAAGGATCGACAAAGACCTGCTCCGGAAGCACTCGGAGGGTCTGGTCTGTCTGTCGGCCTGTGTGAGCGGCGAGGTGCCGCACCTGATCGAGCGGGAGGGGCTGAAGGCGGCCCGTCGTGCGGTGGAGGAGTACCAGGACATCTTCGGTGAGGACTTCTACCTGGAAATCCAGCGGCACGGCATCGAGAGCGAGCAAAAGGTCAACGATGGCCTGATGCGGCTGCACCGGGATCTGGGTGTTCCACTGGTCGCAACCAACGATTCGCATTTTCTCAGGGCTGAAGACCATGAAGCGCACGCGGTCCTGGTGGCGCTCCAGACGGGCAAGAGCCTCGACGACCCGAGCCGCATGTGCTATCCCGAGGGGGCCTACTTCAGATCGGCCGAGGAGATGCAGGAGCTCTTCAGCGACCTGCCCGGGGCCGTGGAGGCCACTCTGGAGGTGGCGGAGAAGTGCAATCTGGAGCTCGGGACCGTCGAGTACCATGCCCCGGAGTTCCCGCTGCCCGAGGGGTTCGACTCCGCTGACGCGTACCTGAATGACCTGGCCGTCAAGGGGATGCACGAGCGCTGCAGGAAGGTGACGCCCGAATACGAGGAGCGTCTGAGGTTCGAGTTGGACATCATCAGCCAGACCGGCTACCCAGGGTACTTCCTGATTCTCTCGGACCTGGTCGACTTCTCTCAGAAGGCGGAAATCCGGGCCTCGGCGCGGGGCTCGGCCGTGAGCAGCTTGGTCGCATTCGCGCTGGGTATCACGGCGGTAGACCCCATGGAACACGGCCTGTATTTCGAGCGATTCCTGAACCCTGAACGGATTTCGATGCCGGACATCGATCTTGATATCGCGGATCGCGATCGAGACAAGCTGATCGACTACGTGGTCAACAAGTACGGGCGGGACAATGTGTGCCAGATCATCACCTTCGGCACGATGGGGGCCAAAGGGGTCATTCGCGACGTCGGACGGGTGCTGGAGATGCCCTTCGCCGAAGTGGACCGGATCACGAAGCTGGTTCCAGCCGAGCTCAAGATGACGCTCGACAAGGCCCTGAACGCATCGCCCGAACTCAGACAGATCTCCGAGGACGGTGGGGTGGGGGAGCGTCTGATCACCACTGCGAAACAGCTGGAGGGCATCACGCGGCACGCCTCGGTCCATGCCGCGGCGGTCGTGATCACGCCCGAGCCGGTGATCGAGCACGTTCCGCTCTACAAGTCTCCCAAGGGAGACGAGGTGGTCACCCAGTTCACCCACGAGACCGTGGAGGAACTGGGGCTTCTCAAGATGGACTTCCTCGGGCTGCGGAACCTCACCGTGCTCGACGACGCGGTGAAGATGGTCGCCGAGAACCACGGCGTCCAGCTGGACATAGACAACCTGCCGCCCGATGACGGGGAGACCCTGGCGCTATTCGGGCGGGGCGACACGGTGGGCGTCTTCCAGTTCGAAAGCCCCCCGATGCGGGACTACCTGCAGAAGCTCAAGCCGGACCGAATCGAAGACATCATCGCCATGAACGCCCTCTATCGCCCGGGGCCGATGAAGTATATCCCCAACTACATCGCCAGGAAGCACGGGAAGGAAGAGGTCGTCTATCACCACCCGATGGCGGAGCCGACCCTAAGGGAGACGCACGGTATCATCACCTACCAGGAGCAGGTGATGGAGCTGTGCCGGAACCTCGCCGGGTTCACGCTGGGCCACGCCGACGGAATCCGGAAGGCGATGAGCAAGAAGCTGGCCGATGTGATGGAGCAGTACCGGAATCAGTTCGTGGAGGGTGCCGGAGAGAACGGCGTGGAGCAGAGCGCGGCCGCGCAGATCTGGAAGGACATCGAGGTCTTCTCGGGATACGGATTCAACAAGGCACACAGCTCCGGATATGCGCTGGTGGCCTACCAGTGCGGATACCTCAAGGCCCACTATCCGGCGGAGTATATGGCCGCCAACCTCAACAGCGAAATCGGCGACATCGAGCGGCTGGTCGTTCTGATCGACGAGTGTCGGAGAATGGGGCTGGAGGTGCTGCCCCCCGAGGTGAACGAGAGCCGTGTGGACTTCGTGGCGAGCCAGGGCGGGATCCGGATGGGTATGGCGGCCGTGCGGAATGTTGGCCGAGGTGCGGTCGAGGCGATCGTTGAGGCCCGCGAGGCCGACGGACGGTTCACCACCCTCTTCGAGTTCTGCGAACAGGTCGACCTTCACGCGGTGAACCGAAGGGCGGTCGAGAGCCTGATCTGCGCGGGAGCCACGGATTCGCTGGAGGGACATCGGGCGCAACAGATGGCGGGGCTGGACCTCGCGCTGGAGGCGGCGCAGTCCGCCCAGGCCGAGAGGGAGCGGGGCCAGATCAGCCTGTTCGAGTCCGAGGAAATGCGCGAACAGGTGGCCGCGGTGAACCATCTGTCGCTGCCCGAGGTAGCCGAGTGGTCCGAGCGGGA
>JASLMQ010000382.1 GCA_030746455.1 Candidatus Latescibacterota bacterium | reverse complement strand
CGCCGACGACTGAGCTGCTGCGAGCATCTGGAGGCCCCCGGAGATCCCCATGGAACAGAGCGCACCCCAGGGCGTTGCCGACATCCTCTCGCGGATACCCATCTTCCGCCACCTCACCCTCGAGGAATGCCGCCGCATCCTGACGACCTGCAAGCGGTCCTCGTTTCCGGCGGACAAGACCATCTATGCTACCGGTGCACCCAGCAAGGAAATGCTCATCCTGCTCAACGGCACCGTTTCGATCCAGACGTCGGGAGGCGTGGAGCTGACCAAGCTGCACGCGCCCGACACCGTAGGCGAGATGGAAATCCTGAGCGCCCAGCCCAGGGTCGCTCGGGTCGTCGCCGAAGGCGAGGTCTCGGGCCTGACGATGACACGGGTAGATCTGGAAGAGCTGTTCAAGGTCGAGCCCCAGATGGGCATCAAGCTCCTCAAGAACATCGTCGAGTCCCTCTCGAAGAAGCTGGCCGACTCCAACCGCAAGCTGACCGATTCCATATCCTGAATCCAACCCTTGCCCCGGAAGGCGTACAGGAGGCGGCAAGATGGCTAATCTGGCGGCGCTGGGCGGCAGTTCCGTCACGGACGGCCTCCGGGCCGAGTGGCCCGATGTGGGCGAACCCGAGCGGGAGGCCGTTCTGCGCGCGTTCGAACGGCGCCAGTGGTGCCGGCTGGGCGTGCCCGAAGACGAAAGCGACGTCACTCAGTTCGAACGGGAGTGGTCCAGCTTCCACGATGCCGAACACGCCGTGGCCGTCGCCAACGGGACAGTGGCCCTGATGGCGGCCCTGTGGGCCTTGGGCATACGGGCCGGCGACGAGGTCATCGTACCCTCGGTGACCTTCATCGCCAGCTCGGACGCCATCGTTCTCGCGGGCGGCGTGCCCGTGTTCGTGGACGTCGTTCCCGACACCTACCAGAGCGATCCGGACGCCGTCGAGGCCGCCATCACCGACCGCACCCGCGCCATTCTCGTGGTACACTACGCGGGATATCCGTGCGATCTGGACCGGATCGCCGAGGTCGCCCGACGCCACGACCTTCCCGTTGTGGAGGATTGCGCACACGCTCAGGGGACCGAGTGGCGCGGCCGCAAGGTGGGCGCCACCGTGACCTGCGGCACCTTCAGCTTCCAGCAGAGCAAGAGCCTCACCGCTGGTGAAGGTGGAATCGTGATCACGAACGACGCCGACCTGGCCGAGCGGCTCTGGGCCGTACACAACTGTGGCCGTCCGCACGGGGTCGGTCGGTACGAACATCACATCGTGGGAGGGAATCTGCGGCTGAGCGAATGGGAGGGTGCGATGCTGCGCGCCCAGCTGAAGCGATTCCCGGAGCAGAATGCCAGAAGGCAGGAAACCGCGGCGCGCATCAGGCGCGGGTTGAGCGAGATCGGCGGGCTGGAGCCGCTTCGCGAAGACGAGAGGGTCACGCAGCGGGGGTTCTACTTCTTTGTGATGCGCTACTCCGCCGGCGCCTTCGACGGCATAGACAGGGCCGTCTTCCTGAGGGCCCTCTCGGCCGAGGGCATCCCCTGCGGAGCTGGATACAGCGTGCCCGTCTACCAGTCTCCCACGTACACGCAGAGCGGCGCCCAGCATCGGGTCACAGGCTGCCCTGTGGCCGAGCGCGTGTGCGCTGAGGAGCAGATCACGCTGCCCCAGACCGTGCTGCTCGAACCGGGGAACGCCGATCTCATCGTGCAGGCGTGCGGGAAGATCGCCGAGAATATCGACGAGCTGCGTCAGCTCGGGGAGGCCTGATCCCACGGGGCCACGGGAGAGCCCTCTCCCGGCGGTGCCGTCCTCATCCAGAAACGGCGAAGCGTCAACCCGAACACGCTTGCCGCCACGATCAGGGTCGCGATCGGGATGTGTCTGATCTCTTCTCCGTGGAACTCGTAGCCCGGGAGGGACACGTTCCGCAGCACCGAGATAGCCACCAGCGGGAGCAGGTTCCAGATCGCGTGAAGTGCCATGCCCGCGAAAATGGAGCCTGTGCGGAGCACCACGATCCCCAGAAGCACGCCGATGAGGGTCGCGCCGAAGGCCTGCCAGGGAATCAGGTGGAAGACGCCGAAGCAGAGCGCCGTGATCGCAATCCCCTTCCTTGTCCCGTAGTTCGCCGTCAGGCCTTGCTGGAAGAGCCCCCGGAACGCCAGCTCCTCGGTCACCGGCGCCACCAGTGACAGTATAGCGGCTCGCTTCAGGAACTCGGAGGCGCTGTCGGCGCGGAGGATCTTGTAGAACATATCCTGAAGGGTCTTGGGAACGGGGAACACCTCCTGCGTCAGGTTCCCGATCTCGGCCACCAGGATCGATCCCGTCAGGGCCAGCACCGTCATCGGGCCGAGGAGCCCGATGGGGAAGCCGCGGAGCGCCAGGGTCTCCCTCACGGGCCGACGCGCCCGTTTGACGCCCAGCGCGACCACCAGGCTCAGCGCCGCGATGTTGCCCACGGCGGTCGTGGTCTGAAGATCGAGATAGACGTTGGCGGCGCCGCCAACGATGAGCATGATGGCCCAGCCCATCAGCATCAGGAAGATGGCACCCCTGATGCCCGGATACGGTCGGGACGTCTCGATTTCGCTGGGCATCTCCATGGTCAGGCGCTCCGGGTGATCTCGGCCCAGGATGCGTGCGGCTGGTATGATACCCTCCGCACGCGTCTTTGTCAACGCGAGACCCCTGCCATCCAGGATGCACGCTGGACCTTGCTGGTGCGCGGGTCTCACCTGTTCCACGAAGCCTTGTGCTGGCATTCGGGCTGGATCGCCCGAAATCGTCGGTACCCTGCGATCCATCATCGGTGGTTATCCGTGTCTATCGGTGGTTCCGTCTTGTTGGTTTGGGTAAGTTGGAGCTCGATCTTGTGAACGGCCCGGAAACTGATCCCAGTGCATGGAGCCGTAGCGCCATCGAGTCACTCGTGCGCCGAACGGTGTACGATCGTCTGGACCTCACCCCTTCGTGCCCCACCTCCGGGACGACCAGAGAGGTGAGGCCCGCACCGCGGCTGGTAGTCAACATCTCCGCCCGACACGCGCACGTAGGTCCTCAGGCCCTGGCGATCCTTTTCGGGGAGGGCGCGGAGCTCACCGTCCAGAAGCCGCTCTACCAGGAAGGCGCATTCGCCTCCGAACAGGAAGTCGCGATCTTCGGTCCCCGCCGACAGACCATCTCAAACCTGCGCATCCTCGGCCCATTGCGTGACACCTGTCAGGTCGAGCTGTCCTTCACCGACGCGCGCTTCCTCGGAATCGACGCCCCCGTCCGCCTCAGTGGCGATCACCGCGACACCCCCGGATGCTACCTTGTAGGTCCCGCGGGTGGGCTTCAGCTCTCCGAAGGCGTCATCCGTGCGGCCAGACACGCCCACATGAACCCCCAGGAGGCGGCCTCGTACGGGGTGTCGGATGGCAGCCGCATGAGACTCGCCGTGGAAAGCGAGCAGGGCGGAAGCCTGGACAACATCATCTGTCGCGTCGGCGAGCGGGACAAGCTCGAAGTCCACCTGGACACCGACGAGGGCAATGCCGTGGACCTGGTCCGCGCGCGTAGAGCCTACCTCGAAAGCCAGTAGGCATCCCAAGAGAGGGGGATGAATGCCGGACGCACTGGGCATGGTCGAAACCGTTGGCCTCGCCGCCCTTGTCGAAGCCGGTGATGCTATGTGCAAGGCCGCCGGCGTGGGATTGCTGGGCTGGGACCGCGTCGGATCCGGGCTGGTGACCGTCTTCTGCAGGGGCGATGTCGCGGCGGTGAAATCCGCGCTGGACGCGGGCGCGCAGTCGGCTTCACAGATTGGCCGGGTCCATTGCGTTCACGTGATCCCCAGGCCCCACGAGGATCTGCACGTCATACTGCCATCGTCCGCTCGGGAGCAGGCAGAGGCGGGCTCACGCGCCGGCAAGGCCCCGGCCCTGGGGATGGTGGAAACGCGGGGGGCCACGGGGATGATCGAGGCGGCTGACGTGATGTGCAAGACGGCCAGCGTCGAGGTGGCCCATATCCAGGAGATCGGCGGCGGCTACGTGACCGCCTTCGTTACCGGCGATGTCGGATCGGTGATGGCCGCCGTAGGCTCAGGCGCCGAGGCCGCCGAACGCGCCGGCGAGCTGGTGTCCCGCCACGTCATCCCCAGGCCGATCGATGACGTCTTCCACGTGTTCCTGAGCTGAGGAGATCGATCCGATGAACGCCCTTGGCATCCTGGAAACGAAAGGCCTGGTCTGCGTTGTGGAGGCCCTCGACACCATGCTGAAGACCGCCAGCGTCAGCTACGCGGGCCAGAGGCGGGTCGGCTCCGGATTCGTCGCCGTGATGGTCGAAGGCGATGTGGCCGCCGTCCAGGCCGCGGTCGACGCCGGCGTCCAGGCGGTCGAGCAGATTGGGGAGCTGCGCTCCGTCCACGTCATCCCCAGGCCAGACCGGTCCATCGAGCAGAAGGTGCTCTAGTCCATGCCCGGCATCCTGCACATCTTGGAAACGGTGATCACAGGCGACCTGCTGTCTCGGGAGCACGAGTCCCAGGAGGAGCTACGCGTGTCCTCGCGCGCCATCCTCACCCCGACGGCGTGGGACTACGTGCGCGACAGCGGGCTGCGCCTGACCCGCACCGACGACCCCGGCGGTTCGTCAGCGGACGGACAGGGCGATCGCGCCGAAGTCGCGGAGATTCGTCCCGATGCCATGGATGAGACCGCGATCGTCCAGCGAGGTCGTTGTGAGCATCCGGATCAGGCCTTCGGCTGCAAGACCGACGAGTTTGGGTCCGGGTTCGTCCAGCCCGGCTCCTGCGAGGAGTGCGCCACATCCCGCG